>NZ_JBSGBQ010000011.1:0-168551 GCF_053601335.1 Amycolatopsis sp. NPDC004747
CGTCAGCGAGCGACCAACCCCATTTTCAACCCCGAACGAGCGCCCCGCCAGGGGCACACCCAGCTGATCACGCGTGATGCCCTTCTGATCACGGGGTGGGGGCGGTGAGGAGGCCGCGGTCGTAGGCGATGGCGACTGCTTCCGCGCGGCGGCTGGCGCCCAGCTTGGCCATGACGCGGGAAAGGTGGACGCTCACCGTTTTTTCGCTGATGTAGAGCTCTTCGCCGACCTGGCGGTTCGTGCGGCCCAGCGCGACGCGCTCCAGGACGTCTCGTTCGCGGTCGGTCAGCGGGTCGGTGACCGTGCGGGCCGGGGGTGCCGGTTCGACGCCGACCAGCTCGACGCGGGCGCGGTGCGCCAGGTCGCGGACCGCGTCGCGCAGCGGGATCGCGCCCAGCCGGACCGCCACCGCGTGGGCCGCTTCGAGGGACGTGCCCGCTCCCGCGTCCGCCGCCAGCCTGGCTTCGGCCTCGTGCCAGCGGCAGATCGCCTGCTCGTAGACGGCGCCGTAGCCGAACGCCTCCGCCGCGGCCGCCCACCTGTCCGGGTCGCCTCCGCCGGACAGGCAGGATTCCACCGCCGCCAGGCGGGCCAGCCACGCGCGGCCCTCGGGGCCGAGTTCCCCCGACCGCGGCTGCCCGACGACCGAGCACATCCGGCCGTGCGCCAGCAGCCGCTCGCCCGCCGCCACCGCGGCTTCGGCCGCGGCCTGGTCGCCGTGCAGCCGGGCGCCGGCGGCCAGCTTGGCCGCGGCGGACACCCCGAGCGCGGCCACCCGGATGCCGGCCAGCAGGCCGGGTTCGATCCGCTCCAGCCAGCCGACCAGGTCTTCGGCCTGGCGCACGGCGCCGGCGTAGTCGCCCCGCCAGTACGCCAGCTCGATCCCGGCGGCGCCGGCCGACAGCGGGATCTGCATGTCCGCCGTCCAGTGCTGCCGCAGCCCGGACAGGAGCTTCTCGGCCTCGTCGAGCCGGCCGCGCGCGACGACGAACAGCGACCAGATGGCCAGGATCCGCGCCGCGACCGCGCTGGACACCCCGCGCCCGGCCCGCCCGGCGCTCTCGTCCGGCCAGTCGCCCATCAGGTAGCGCAGCATCAGCTGCCGCGCCCGCAGCTCCAGCCCGTAGACGCTCCAGCTCAGCCCGGTTTCTTCGGCGCGGGCGACACCGTGCGAGGCGTGCTCCAGCGCTTCGGCGAACTCGCCCTGGTCGTCGTGGCTGAGCGCGAGGAAGTAGGTCGCGCGGATCTCGGTGTTGTACGCGCCGACGTCACGCGCCTTGCGCTGGGCCCGCCGCAGCCGCTCCCGGGCTTCGGCGGCATCGCCGCGCGAGTCGGCCAGCGTGCCCAAAGTGACCAGCGCCGAAGCCTCGGCACCCGTCGCGCCCACGGCCTGCGCGTCCGCGACCGCCGTGAGCGCGCTGTCGAGCGCCGCCTCGGGCTGGTCGAGGATCCGGAGGAACCCGGCCCGGCTGGCCAGCACCCAGGCGCGCGCCGAGCTGGGTTCGGTGTCCTTCACCAGGTCCCACGCCCGGTCGATGGCGGCGACCGCCTCGTCCAGCGTGCCCTCCAGGGCGAGCAGCGCATCCGCCAGCCGCCGCCACACCTTCGCGGCGCGGTGGTGCGGGATCTCGGCGGTGAGCGCCTGGGTGGCGGAGCGGGCGAACGCGGCGGCCCGCTCGGGCTCGCCGGACGTCCCCGCGAAGTACGACGCCTCGTACAGCAGCTGCAGCTCGTCGACCCCTTCGGGCCGGTCGGCCGGGCTGACGGCGTCCCAGATGGACAGTGCCTGTTCGACGTGCTGCAGTGCCGACCCGGGCGCGCCGAGCTTCTCGGCCTCGTCCATCGCGCGCAGGAAGGCCGGCAGCGCGGTGGCCAGATCGCTGCTCTGCATCGAGTGGTAGGCCAGCTTCGCGTCGTGGCCGCGGCCCTGCGGCCGCGCCTTGATCCGCGCCGCGTACGCCGCGTGCGTCCGCGACCGCTCCCCCGGCAGCAGGTCGCCGTACACCGCTTCCTGCAGCAACGCGTGCCGGAACGTGTACGAGCCGTCCGGCAGCACCACCAGCACGTGGTGCTGGACGGCTTCGCGCAGCGCCTCGTCGAGCTCCAGCTCCCCCAGCCCGGAGACCTCGGCGAGCGCGGCGTGCATGACCGGTTCGTTGGCCACCGAGATGACCCGCGCGACCCGGCGGGCGTCCGGCGAGAGCCGCTCGAGCCGGGACAGCAGCACCTCGGCCAGCCCGGCGGGCAGGTCGTTGCACTCGGTCTTGGTGGCGAGCAGCTCCTCGGCGAAGAACGGGTTGCCCTCGGAGCGGCTGACGATGTCGGCGACGACGTCCGACGGCAGCGGCTCGTCGGCCAGCGCCTCGACGAACCTGCGCGCGTCACCCGCGCCGAAGGGCTGCAGGTCGACGCGCTCGACCGTGGCGAGCCGGACCAGCTCGGACAGCAGGCCACGCAGCGGGTGACGCCGGTGCACGTCCTCCTCGCGGTAGCTGCCCACGACCAGCAGCCGCTGCGCCCGCAGCCGGCTGAGCAGGAAGGACAGCAGGTTGCGGGTCGAGGCGTCGGCCCAGTGGAGATCCTCGAGCAGGATCACCACCGGGCGCGCCTGCGCCACCTCGGTCAGCACCCCCAGTACCGCGTCGAACAACTGCAGCTGACCGAGATCCTGCTCCGGCCGGGGACGCACCATCGTCTCCCGGTCGTTGGAGGTCATCGGCGGGTGTTCCGCCGCCCGGGGCTCCTCGAGCCCCTGCCCCTGCGGCAGCAGCCGCCCGAGCGCGGGCCGGGCCCGCACCGCGGCCGCGATCACCGGGTCCGTCGCCGCGCCGAGGGGGGCGAGCGCCTCGGCGAACGGAAGGTAAGGAAGACCGCCTTCGCGGACGTCGATGCAGCGGCCGGTGAGCACCAGCGCACCGCAGCCGTCGACGTGCTCGCCGAGCGCGGTCAGCAGCCGGGTCTTGCCGACCCCGGCGTCCCCCGAGAGCAGCACCGCGCCGGCTTCGCCACGTTCTGCCCTGGCGAAGGCGGCGCGGAGCCGCCGCATCTCGTGGGTACGGGCGACGAGCGGGATTCCGGAGCCGAGTCGGGGCACAAGGTGCATTCTGACCTACCCCACCGACATTTTTTCAGGGGTTCGGGTGGCGAAGCCCCCGACCTGGGGCGAAGCCCCGGGTGTCCCTGCCGGTTTCCGGCCGCTTGTCGCCTTCGGCACCACCTCGCTGCCCTTACCGGGCGGTTTCGGCGGTCGCCCGGGTGACCTCCCGGCGCTGCTGTGCCGGTACCTCGACATCCGTCCTCGTCGCCCTGAAGTGGCGGACGACGCGGCGGGCGCGGCCGGCCCAGGCGCTGCGCCCGGCCTTCCGCAGTTCCTCCGCCCGGTACGCCGCTTCGGCCCGGACCGCGTCGAGCATCAGATCGCTGTGCATCGTGTTCCCCTGTCTCTCCGGTTGGTAGCACTCAGGTTCGTCCTGAGGCCGCACCCCGGGCATCGGGTGATCACGTAGGGCTGGGCGCGAAAAGACCCCTTACTCCCGGCCGAGCCCAGCTCGGCGGGGGTAAGGGGTCTTCACCAAGCGACTCAGTCGAGCGCCGGGCCGCCGGTCCGCACCGCGGCCAGCAGCCCCTGCCAGCCCGACGCGGGCAGGCGGAACGCACCCCCTTCGGGGTCCTTCGAGTCGCGCACCGCGGCCCCGCCCTCGACGAACGCCACCTCGACGCAGTCGTTGCCGCCGCCGCTGTGGCTGCTCTTGCGCCACCGCGCCCCGGAGAGTTCTGCTTCCATGGTCCCCGCTCCCTTACTGGTTCCTCGGTTCCGGATGGTGCACCGGACCCGGTACGGCCGCCTGTTCGGCGAACCGTCCGGCCGCCTCGGCGATCAGGTCCACCGAGTCGTCCGGTTTCAGTGCGGCGGCGCGCAGATGGTCGAACATCAGCCCGTAGCGCCGCACGTCTGTGGGTTCCTCCAGGTAAAGACCGCTGGACGTGCTGTCGTCGACGTAGACGACGTCCGGGTCGGCCTGCTCGGGAAAGCCCATGATGAGGAAGGGGCCTTCCATACCGGGGTGCGCGCCGGCACCGAACGGCACGACCTGCACGGTCACGTTCGGCTTCTCGGCGACGGCGACCATCCGGTAGAGCTGCTCGGCCATCACTTCGGGGCTGTCGACCACGCGCCGCAGCACGGCCTCGTCCATCACCGCCCAGTACTCCGGCGGCGGGGTTTCGGACAGCAGTTCCTGGCGGGCCATCCGGGCGGCCACGCGGCGGCGGATCTCGGCTTCGTCGGCGTCCGGCCGCAGCGCGCGGATCACCGCGCGGGCGTACCGCTCGGTCTGCAGCAGCCCGGGCACCAGCAGCGCCTGGAACGCGCGCAACGAGCTGGCGTCCGCTTCGAGCCCGACGAACGTGCCGGTGAAGACCTCGTTGTACGCGTGCCACCAGCCGCGCTTGCGGGCCTCCCTGGCCAGCTGGACGAGCGCCTCCTGCTCGTCGCCCACGATGCCGTAAAGGGCCAGCATGTCCCGGGCGTCACGCGGGGTGACGCCGACGTGGCCGGTCTCGATGCGGCTGATCTTCGAGGCCGAGCACTCGAGCTTCTCACCCACCTCGTCGATGGTGAGGTCGGCGGCCTCACGGAGCCGGCGCAGTTCCCCCGCCAGCCTCCGGCGGCGAACCGTGGGGCTCTGTCCCCTTGCCATCGCGGCACCTCCGGATGTCGAGTGCTAGCTGTATCCAACCATCCGGGCGCGGAGTCGGTGGACCATTAACACGAGTTGATTCCGGCGCCGGATCTGCAATTTGCAGAATGCTCTTGTATCCTCGCACCCTGCACTGCTCCGGGCGCCTGACAGTCGGCCAGCCGTGGCTTCGACTGGCCTCTGAGCAGGGTAGACGATGACCGCGCGAAGTGCCGCGCGATCATCACCCGGAGGGGTCCGGGGCCGTCCCCCGATCGGTCCCGGCCCCCTCACCCGGGCCGAATGCCCTTTTCCGGCGACGGATATTCGGGCTATTAGTCGCGCGTAAGGGGTCGCCCGGGAGGGTGATTTCCCGGCGAACTTCACAGGACGCGCAGGAGTCCTTCTTGGACGACCGTGGCGATCAGCGTGCCGTCCTGGGCGAAGAACCGGCCGGTGGCCAGGCCGCGGGCGCCCGACGCCGTCGGGGAGGCGCTGTCGTAGAGGAACCACTCGTCGGCGCGGAACGGCCGGTGGAACCACAGCGCGTGGTCGAGGCTGGCGCCGAGCACCTTGTCGGTGTCCCAGTAGACGCCGTGGCGGGCGAGCACCGAGTCCAGCAGCGTCATGTCCGAGGCGTAGGTCAGCACGCAGACGTGCAGCAGCTGCTGGTCGGGCAGTTTCCCGTCGGCGCGCATCCACACCTGGTTGCGTGCGGGCCGCTCGCCGGTCTCCCGGGTGACCCACGGCGGCTCGTTGACGTACCGGAGGTCGATCGGCCGGGGCCGGGCGTGCGCGCCGATCGCGTAGCCTTCGGCGCGCTCCATCAGCGTCGGCAGCGTCTCGGGCGCCGGGACGCCCTCGGGCATCACCTCGGCGTGCTCGATGCCCGGTTCGTCGGTCTGGAACGACGCCGAGAGCGAGAAGATCGCCTTGCCGTGCTGGATCGCCACGACCCGCCGGGTGGTGAACGACCGGCCGTCGCGGATCCGGTCGACCTCGTACACGATCGGCACGCTGGGGTCGCCGCCGCGGATGAAGTACGCGTGCAGCGAGTGGACCCGGCGCTCTTCGGGCACCGTGCGCCCGGCCGCGACCAGCGCCTGGCCGGCGACCTGCCCGCCGAACACCCGCACCGGCGAGTGGGCGGGCGAGACGCCGCGGAAGATGTTCTCTTCGATCTTTTCGAGGTCCAGCAGCGCGATCAGGCGGTCGAGCACCGGCTGGCCGCCACCGGACAGTTCCGGTTCGGTGGCGGCCGTCCTGGCCATTTCAGTCATGACCAGGACCCTACGTGCATACTGAGCGGTCGGTCTCTCAAGCGTGGTCGTCTTCACCGAGCCGGTGCACGCGGATCAGGTTGGTCGACCCGACGGTGCCCGGCGGGGAACCGGCCACGATGACGACCAGGTCGCCCTTCTGGTACTTGCCCATCTCCAGCATCGCGTGGTCGACCTGCTGGATCATCTGGTCGGTCGAGTCCACGAACGGCACGATCCGGGTCGTCGTGCCCCAGGTCATCGAGAGCTGGCTGCGGACGCTCTCCTCGGGGGTGAACGCCAGCAGCGGCAGCCGGGTGTGCAGCCGCGCGAGGCGGCGCACGGTGTCACCGGACTGGGTGAACGCCACCAGGGCCTTCGCGTTGAGCCGCTCGCCGATGTCGCGGGCGGCGTAGGAGATGACGCCGCGCTTGGTGCGCGGGACGTGCGACAGCGGCGGCACGATCGGCGAGTCGGTCTCGACCGCCTCGATGATCCGGCCCATCGTCTGCACGACCTCGATCGCGTACCGGCCGACCGAGGTCTCGCCGGAGAGCATCAGCGCGTCGGCGCCGTCGAGCACCGCGTTCGCGACGTCGGAGGCCTCGGCGCGGGTCGGCCGGGAGTTGTTGATCATCGACTCGAGCATCTGCGTCGCGACGATGACCGGCTTCGCGTTCTCGCGGCAGATCTGGATGGCGCGCTTCTGCACCAGCGGGACCTGCTCCAGGGGCAGCTCGACACCGAGGTCGCCACGGGCGACCATCACCGCGTCGAAGGCCAGCACGATGGCTTCGAGGTTGTAGACCGCCTCGGGCTTCTCGATCTTGGCGACGACCGGCAGGCGACCCTTGCCGACCCGGTCCATCACCTGGTGGACCAGGTCGATGTCGGCCGGCGAGCGGACGAAGGACAGGGCGATGAAGTCGACGCCCAGCTCCAGCGCGAACTCGAGGTCCTCGATGTCCTTGTCGGACAGCGCCGGCACGGAGACGTCCATGCCGGGCAGCGAGACGCCCTTGTTGTTGCTGACCGGGCCGCCCTCGGTGACCTCGCAGACCACATCCGGGCCCTCGACGCCCTTGACCACCAGGCCGACCTTGCCGTCGTCGACGAGCAGCCGGTCGCCGGGCTTGGCGTCCTTCGCCAGGCCCTTGTACGTGGTCGAGACGCGGTCGTGGGTGCCCGCGACGTCCTCGACGGTGATGCGGACGACGTCACCGTTGTGCCACTCGACCGGACCGCCGGCGAACGTGCCCAGGCGGATCTTCGGGCCCTGCAGGTCGGCGAGGATGCCCACCGCCCGCCCGCTCTCGGCGGCGGCGGCCCGGATCAGGTCGTAGACCTGCTTGTGGTCGCTGTGGCTGCCGTGGCTGAAGTTCATTCTGGCCACGTCCATGCCGGCATCCACCAGGGCCCGCATCTTCTCCGGGGTCGCGGTGGCAGGGCCCAGGGTACAAACGATCTTCGCGCGTCGGCTCACGTCCACATAGCGTAGACCCTCTTCGCGCGTTCGTCTGTACCGATCCCGAATGTTCAAGAAAGTGTTCAGAAGCCTGGCTGGTCAGGTTCGGTTTCAGCGACGAGGTCGTTCGCTCGGGCCGACCCGGTCGCGGGCCCACTCGTTGAACTCCCTGAGCTGCCGCCAGGCCTTGCGGACCCGGTCGAAGGCACCCCGCTCGTGCAGCACGTCGTCGGGCTCCCAGCCGCGCACCGCGTACACCGAGCGGTAGCGCAGCAGGTCCAGGCGCGGGTGATCCTCGGCGAACCCGCGCGGCTTCGACTTCAGCCGGTCGCCCTTGACCTCCCAGCCGGCCCGCTCGAGCTTGGCGAGGATCTTGCGCAGCGCCTCGCCGTGCAGCTCCGTGTCGACGGCCGTGCGGAACCGGGCGATCTGGTCGGACGCGAGGTAGAAGCAGCCGCCGCCGACGCGCAGGCCCTCCGGCCCGACCTCGACGTAGTAGGCGCCGCCGCCGCGGCCCTGCTCGATCACCCCGCCGCAGTGGGTCTTGTACGGCGTCTTGTCCTTGGCGAACCGGACGTCCCGGTAGGGGCGGAACACCTTGGGCTCGCCGAAGCCGTCGGAGAACTCCGGCGCCAGCTCGGCCAGCAGGGCTTCCATCGGGGCGCGGACGTCGGACTTGTACGTCTCGACGTGGTCGTCCCAGTAGGGCTTGGAGTTGTCCTCCACCAGGCCGTCGAAGAAGTCGACGGCGTACTCGCCGAATCCGCTGAACTTCACGCCCGCGACGATAAACGGGGGCACCGACAGTTTCCGCCGGTGCCCCCGGGAGGTTACTTCGCGACGGCGGTGATCAGCTCGCCGTTCGTGGTGTCGCCCGAGAGCTCCCAGAACATCGCGCCGCCCAGGCCCTGGGTCCTGGCGTAGGAGATCTTGCCCGCGATCGTCGCCGGGGTGTCGTAGCTCCACCAGTTGCTGCCGCACTTGGCGTACGCGGTGCCGGCGACCGTGCCGGTCGACGGGCAGGACGTCTTCAGCACCTTGTAGTCCTCGATGCCCTGCTCGTACTTGCCCGGTGCCGGGCCGGTCGCCGTGCCGCCCGGGGCGCTCTGCGTGACGCCGGTCCAGCCGCGGCCGTAGAAGCCGATGCCCAGCAACAGCTTGCCCGCCGGGACGTCCTTGCTCTTGAGCTTCTGGATCGCCGCGTCGGAGTAGAAGCCGGCGGTCGGGATGCCCGAGTAGCTGCTGAGCGGCGAGTGCGGAGCCGTCGGGCCCTGCGCGGCCCAGGCGCCGAAGTAGTCGTAGGTCATCACGTTGTACCAGTCGACGTACTGTGCGGCGCCGCCGTAGTCGGCCGCGTCGATCTTGCCGCCGCTGGTGCCGTCGGCCGTGATCGCCGCGGTGACCAGCTTCGAGCCGAACTTCGCCCGCAGGGCCTGGAGGAGGTTCTTGAACGCCGCCGCGCCACTGGTGTCGCAGGAGAGACCGCAGGCGTTGGGGTACTCCCAGTCGATGTCGATGCCGTCGAAGACGCCGGCCCAGCGCGGGTCGTTGACCAGGTTGTAGCAGGAGTTCGCGAACGCGGCCGGGTTCTTCGCGGCCTGCCCGAAGCCGCCGGACCAGGTCCAGCCGCCGAACGACCAGATGACCTTCAGGCCCGGGTGCTTGGCCTTGAGCTTCTTCAGCTGGTTGAAGCTGCCGGCCAGCGGCTGGTCCCAGGTGTCGGCGACGCCGTCGACGCTGCCCGCCGCGTCGTAGGTCTTCTGGTAGTCGGCGTAGGCGTCGCCGATCGCGCAGCCGCCGTTCGTCACGTTGCCGAACGCGTAGTTGATGTGCGTCAGCTTGCTCGCCGAGCCCGACGTCTCGATGTTCTTGACGTGGTAGTTGCGGTCGTAGACCCCCCACTCGGTGAAGTAGCCGACCACCTTGCCGACCGAGGCTTGCGCGGTTTCGGTCGCGGCGGTGGCCACCGGCGCCGTCGCGCCGCCCGCGACGAGGCCTGCGGCGGCCGCCACGGTCAGCAGCGCTGAGTAGCTCTTCCTGCGGAAACGGGACATGCGTTCTCCCTCCGGGGAATTACTCACGGCGTCGGTGCCGGAGTGGTGAGGACCACACTCACCGTAAGTGGACTAGACCACTAGGTCAATGGTTCAGACCATGCC
The DNA here is from genome assembly GCF_053601335.1 of Amycolatopsis sp. NPDC004747. Taxonomy (NCBI): domain Bacteria; kingdom Bacillati; phylum Actinomycetota; class Actinomycetes; order Pseudonocardiales; family Pseudonocardiaceae; genus Amycolatopsis; species Amycolatopsis sp. NPDC004747. Next base: position 9,563 of record NZ_JBSGBQ010000011.1, read on the forward strand.
AGATCCACATTCCTTGACAGGAATATGCCCGGCGGAGCACATTTCGGGGGTGATGCAGACTTTCGACGTCCTCGCCGAGCCCCGGCGCCGGACCATCCTCGACCTGCTGCGCGACGGCGAGCGTTCGGTCGGCGAGCTGGTCGAGCAGCTCGAGCTCAGCCAGCCCGCGGTGTCCAAGCACCTGCGGGTGCTGCGCGAGGCCGGGTTGGTGACGGTGCGGGTCGCGGCACAGCGCCGGTGCTACGCGCTGCGCCCGGAGCCCTTGGCCGAGGTCGACGCGTGGCTGGCGCCCTACCGCCGGTTCTGGTCCGGCCGGCTGGACGCGCTGGAACGCCGGCTCGACGAGACGTGAGCCGCGCCGGTCCGGCAGCCGGTCCTCAGCCGAAGGTGATGCCCCGCTCGGCCGCGCGGCGCTCGCCCCACTCGTACAGCGCCGTGAGCGCCGGGCGCAGCTCCTCCCCCACCGCCGTCAGGTGGTACTCGACGTGCGGGACGCGGCCGTCGAACTCCTCGCGGCGGACGAGGCCGTCCGAGGCCAGCTCGCGCAGCTGCTGGGTCAGCATCTTTTCGCTGACCGACGGCATCCGGCGGCGCAGCTCGCCGTAGCGGTGCGCGCCTTCCTTGAGGTGGGCCAGGATCACCGGCTTCCACTTGCCGCCGATCAGGTCGACCGCCAGCTCGGTCGCGCAGTGGTACCGCTTCATCGCCACTCCCCCTACGCACCGGAAAGTACGTGGTTGCCCGGCCGGGGCCCCACTGGTTGCCTGATGCGGGTGATCGTGCCAAAAACCACGCCGACCCTCTACGAGTGGGCCGGTGGCCACGAAGCGCTCGTCGAGCTGCTGACCGTCTTCTACGGCCACGTGCTCGAAGACCCGCTGCTCGAGCCGGTCTTCCGCGACATGGACCGGCACCACGCCGAGCACGTCGCCGTCTGGCTGGGCGAGGTGTTCGGCGGACCGGCCGAGTACTCCGCCAGCCACGGCGGCCACGCCCACATGATCGGCCGCCACCTCGGCCGCGGGATCACCGAGCCGCAGCGCCGCCGGTGGGTGAACCTGCTGCTCGACGCCGCCGACGAAGTGGGCCTGCCGAGCGACCCGGAGTTCCGCGCCGCCTTCGCCGGCTACCTCGAGTGGGGCAGCCGCCTGGCCGTGATCTTCTCCGCGCCCGGCGCCGAACCGGACCTGCACGAGCCGGTCCCGCACTGGGACTGGCCGGTACCGCCCTGGCAGCCGCCGTCGCCCTAGCCGCATAGTGAGGGCAGTCGGAAGGAGGCTGCCGTTGATCCGGGTGGACGGCCGGACCCTGCGGTGCGCGGACGTGGTGACCGCGGCGCGCACCGAGGGCCCGCTGGGCATCGACGTCTCGATCGCCGCGATGCGCGCGGCCGAGCACGCGTGGAAACTCGCCGAAGAGCTGAGCACGCGCCGGGTGGTCTACGGCCGGACCACCGGCGTCGGGGCCAACAAGGACGACACCGTCGAAAGCTCGGTGGAACACGGCCTGCGGCTGCTGCGCAGCCACGCGGGCGGCAGCGGCGACGAGATGCCGGCCGGTCAGGTGCGGGCGATGCTGCTGATCCGGCTCAACCAGCTGCTGTCCGGCCGGTCCGGGATCAGCCCCGAGCTGATCGGCGCGCTGGCCGAAGCGGTCCGCACCGGCGCGCGGCCGCTGGTGCACCGGCTCGGCGCGATCGGCACCGGCGACCTCGCCCCGCTGGCCGAGGCGGCGCTGGCGCTCACCGGCGAACGGCCGTGGGTCACCGGGCACGTGCCGCCGGTGCCGGTGCGGGCGGGCGACGCGCTGGCGTTCATGAGCAGCAACGCCGCGACGCTCGCCGAAGCGACCCTCGCGGCGATGCGGCTGGACACGCTGACGCGCGCGAGCCACGCCGTCGCGGCGCTCACGTACGTCGCCCTCGACGGCAACCCCGAGGCGTACGCGACACCGGTGCACGAAGCGCGCCCGCACGCGGGGCAGGTCGCCTGCGCGGCCGAGATGCGGCGGCTGCTGGGCATGCACCAGACGCCGAAACCGGGGCGGCGGATCCAGGACCCGTTCGGGCTGCGGGCGTTCCCGCAGGTCCAGGGCCCGGCGCTGGACGCGATCCACTACCTGCGCGACGTGCTCGCGGTGGAGATCAACGCGAGCACCGAGAACCCGATGATTTCGACGGTCCACAACGACGCCTACCACCACGCGCACTTCCACACCGCGTACGTGTCGACGGCCCTGGACCAGGCCCGGGCGACGGTGCACCAGGTGGCGGAGCTGTCGGTGGCGCGCCTCGGCGACCTGGTGGAGCCGGAGTTCACCGGCCTGCGGCCGTTCCTGGCGGCCGGGCCGCCGGGCAGCTCGGGCGTGATGATCCTGGAGTACGTGGCGCACGACGCGCTGACCGAGCTGCGCCAGGCGGCGCTCCCGGCAACCCTCGGCACGGCCGTGGTGTCGCGCGGGATCGAAGACCACGCGAGTTTCTCGACCCAGGCGGCCCGCGCGGCGACCGCGGCGTGCTCGGCCTACCAGCAGGTGCTGGCGTGCGAGCTGGTGGCGGCGGTCCGTGCCCTGCGGATGCGGGAGGCGGACCTGGTCGAGCTGCCGGTGCGGGACGCCTTCGACGCGGCGTCGGCCGTGCTGGACGAAAGCCTCGACGACCGGCCCCTGACCGGGGACATCGCCGCCGCCGTCGGCGTCCTGGACGTGCTGGCCCGCATTTAGCGTGAACCCGGATCGCCCGTTCCGCCAACAACGGGGCAGATGGCCTCACGACAGGCAGGCGGTTCCTTGAGTTCACCAGGTGAAGCCGGGGACGACGCGGACGTGATCACCGCGTCCCTGGCACATCCCGAGCGGTTCGCGGCGGTCTTCGACCGCCACGCCCCGCACATCCACCGTTACCTCGCCCGGCGGCTCGGCGGCCAGGTCGCCGAGGACCTGATGGGCGAGACGTTCCTCATCGCGTTCGGCGGCCGCGCCCGCTACGACCCCGCGTTCCCGAGCGCGCGGCCGTGGCTCTACGGCATCGCGACCAACCTCGTCGGGCAACGGCGTCGCGAAGAGGCCCGTGAATACCGGCTGCGCGCCACGCTCGGGCCGCCCGCCGAGCAGGCCTCGCACGCGGACCGGGTGGCCGAGCGCGTGACGGCCCAGGCGATGAACGAACGGCTCGCCGCCGCGTTGGCCGGGTTGGCGCGGGGCGACCGGGACGTGCTGCTGCTGATCGCGTGGGAAGGGCTGTCCTACGAGGAGGTCGCGGCCGCGCTGGGGATCCCGGTCGGCACCGTCCGGTCGCGCCTGAACCGGGCCCGCAGGAAGGTCCGCGCCGCGTTGGCGCCCGAGGAGGTTTCGAACCATGGATGACCTGCAGCTGCTGCGCGGCTTCGCCGGCCCCGCCGAGCTCCCGGCGGCCGGTGACCTGGCCCGGAAGCGGGCCGAGCTGCTCGCGGCCACCACGCGGCGCCCGGCCCGCCGGTGGGTATGGGGTTCGGCCGCCGCGGCCGGGCTGGCCGCGGCCGTCGCCGCCGTCGTCGTGCTCACGCCCGCCGACACCGCGGTGGCACCGCCGCCCGGCCCCGAACCGGTGCGCATCCTGCACGCCGCGGCCGCGAAGGCTCGTGCCCTGCCGGACGTCACGCCACGGCCGGACCAGTTCGTATACACCAAGACGCGGCTCGCGGACGGCCGGGAGAACGAGACGTGGGCGTCGGTGGACGGCACCCACGACGGATTGTCGTTCGTCTTCGGCCACGAGACCGAGGTGGCGGGCTGTCGCGACGGGAAACGCGTCCAGAAGGAGGGCCGCGGGCGGACAGTCACGAGCCGGTGCGTGCCGCACCCCGCCGCCCCCGCGGACCTGCCCACGGACGCCGACGCCATGCTCGCGTACCTGCACCAGAGCACCTACGGCGAAGGCGACACGCTGCACGACCTCGGCCGCGAGGCCGTCGACCTGGCCGGCGGCTGGCTGCGCCCGGCGGTGCGGGCCGCGCTCTACGAGGCCGTGGCGAAGGTGCCCGGTCTGGTGGTCCGCACCGACGCGAAGGACGCCGCCGGCCGCACCGTCCTCGGCATCACCTGGAACAGCACGACCGAGCACGAGATCGGCAACCAGGACGAGTTCCTGTTCGACCCGGCGACCTTCGCCTACCTCGGCTCCGGGATGGGCACGGTGGTGAACCAGGGCATCGTCGACGCGGTGCGGCAGCGGCCCTGAACGCGCGAAGGGCCGCCCCGGGGGTTCCCGGGGCGGCCCTTCTGCGGAGAACTCAGCCGAAGAAGACTTCGGCTTCCTGGTAGCGCTCGACCGGGACGGTCTTCAGCTCGGCCGTCGCCTCGGACAGCTTCACGCGGACGATGTCCGTGCCCTTCAGGGCGACCATCACGCCGAAGTCGCCGTCGGCCACCGCGTCGACCGCGTGGAGGCCGAAGCGGGTGGCCAGGACGCGGTCGTAGGCCGTCGGGGTGCCGCCGCGCTGGACGTGGCCCAGCACCACCGCGCGGGACTCCTTGCCGGTGCGGTGGGCGATCTCGTCGGCCAGCCAGGTGCCGATGCCGCCGAGGCGGACGTGCCCGAAGGCGTCCTTCTCGCCGGTCAGCAGCTTCTCCTCGCCGCCCTCGGGCAGCGCGCCCTCGGCGACGACGATGATCGGCGCGAACTCCTTCTCGAAGCGGCGCTCGACCCAGGAGACGACCTGGTCGACGTTGAAGTGCTTCTCCGGCACCAGGATCACGCTCGCGCCGCCGGCCAGGCCGGAGTGCAGCGCGATCCAGCCGGCGTGCCGGCCCATGACCTCGACGACGAGGGCGCGGTGGTGCGACTCGGCCGTGGTGTGCAGCCGGTCGATCGCCTCGGTCGCGATGGAGACCGCGGTGTCGAAGCCGAAGGTGTAGTCGGTGGCGCCGAGGTCGTTGTCGATCGTCTTCGGTACACCGACGACGCCGACGCCGTCGTCGGTCAGCCGCTTCGCGACGCCGAGGGTGTCCTCGCCGCCGATCGCGATCAGCGCGTCGACCCCCTGGTCGGCGAGGACCTGCTTGATCTTGTCGACGCCGCCCTCGACCTTGTACGGGTTGGTGCGCGAGGACCGCAGGATGGTGCCGCCGCGGGTGAGGATGTCCTCGACGTCGTTCAGGCCCAGCGGGCGGCTGTCGCCGGTCAGCGGGCCGTTCCAGCCGTTGCGGAAGCCCACGAAGTCCCAGCCGTGCACCTCGATGCCCTTGCGCACCACCGCGCGGATCACCGCGTTGAGCCCCGGGCAGTCGCCGCCGCCGGTCAGCACACCGACACGCATGAGAAGCCTCCGTCTGTTCTCGGGAGATGACAGTCACATTTCGTCGGATGCCAGCGTAGCGGCTCTCGTCTTGATCGGTGCAGCCCGTACCACCTGCCGGATCGGTCTGTGTGACGCCTGTGCTACGTTGATGCGCATGCAGCGCTATTTCTGGTTTACGAAGCCGGCCCCGGGTGGGCGCGGCGGCGTGAACCTGCGCTGACTCCCACCCCGAGCCGGATTTCGAAACCGGCTCGGCGAGTCCCCCGCGGGTCGGTGTCCACCAGGAAGGAACACCCCCGCCATGACGCTCTCCGCCGGACCGGCCACCATCGGTGACCTCGACGCCGCGCGCACCACGTCGATCAGTCCGCTCATTTCGCCCGCGCTGCTGCGCGAAGACCATCCGGTCGACGCCGCCGTGGCGAAGGTGGTGCGCCACGGCCGCGCCGAGACGGTCGACATCCTCGAAGGCCGCGACGACCGGCTGCTGGTCGTCGTCGGGCCGTGCTCGGTCCACGACCCCGAAGCGGCCATGGACTACGCCCGCAGGCTGGCCGCGAAGGCCGAGGAGCTGCGCGGCGAGCTGCACGTCGTGATGCGCGTGTACTTCGAGAAGCCGCGCACGACGCTGGGCTGGAAGGGCCTGATCAACGACCCCGACCTCGACGGCACGTTCGCCGTCAACAAGGGCCTGCGGCTGGCGCGCAAGCTGCTGCTCGACGTGTCGGCGCTCGGCCTGCCGGTGGGCTGCGAGTTCCTCGACCCGATCACGCCGCAGTTCATCGCGGACATCGTGACGTGGGGTTCGATCGGCGCGCGCACGGCGGCCAGCCAGGTGCACCGCCAGCTGTGCAGCGCGCTGTCGATGCCGGTGGGCATCAAGAACTCGACCGAGGGCGACGTCCAGGTGGCGATCGACGCGACCCGCGCGGCGGCGGCCAGCCACGTGTTCCCGGGCATCAACACGGACGGCCTGGCGGCGCTGCTGACGACGTCGGGCAACCCGGACTGCCACGTGATCCTGCGCGGCCACAACGGCGGCCCGAACTACGACGCCGGCACTGTCGCGGACACCTTGGCGCGGCTGGCGAAGGCGGGGCTGCCGGAGCGGGTGATCATCGACGCTTCGCACGGGAACAGCGGCAAGGACCACGTGCGGCAGGGGGTGGTGGTCCGGGAGCTGGCCGCGCGTCTGGCGGCCGGCGAGCGCGGGATCGCGGGGCTGATGATGGAGAGCTTCCTCGCGGGCGGGCGGCAGGAGCTTTCGCTGGGGCGCGCTTCGGAGCTGACCTACGGGCAGTCGATCACGGACGCGTGCCTGGCGTGGGACGACACCGCGCCGCTGCTGGACGAGCTGGCCTCGGCGGTGCGGGCGCGCCGCTGAAAGGCCCCGGTTCCGGGGAGGCAGTCTGCGGGGATCCCGCGAAGTCGGGCCGGGTGCCGTCGACTGTCCACACCGGCGCGGTGCCTTCACCCGGTGCCTCACCGGCCCAACGGCACGGCCACGCCTGACCGCACCCCACCCAGACCTGCCCACCGCCCCAACACGGCCGGTGGTGCCGGGTCAAGGCACGCTTTCCCGCCTTGACGCGGTACCACCGGCCGTCGTCACAATCGGGCATCGGTGGGCTACCGAGCCCACCACGCGGAGAGGTCCCCGGCCCGGGGGTCCCCCGGTTTTCACGTTACCGGGCACCCCCGACAATTCCGGACCCTCGGCGGCTTCGAACCCGCCCCGGCTCAGGCGACTTCCAGGACCGCCTTGCCGTGCAGGCGGCGGTCGAGCAGGGCCTGGACCGCCTCGTCGTAGCGGGTCCACGAACCGCGCCAGCTGATCCCGGGGTCGAGGCGGCCGGCCGCCACTTCGGCGGCCAGCCAGGTCAAATCGGCGGCGAAGTCGGTGGCCGGGTCGCCGAACAGGAAGAACGTGCGGATCGAGCGGTCGTGCCGTCCTCCGGTGGCCAGGAACGCCTCGGGCGGGAGGACGGCGTCCGCTTCGGCCGACCGGCCCACGCTCACCAGCACGCCGCCGGCCTGCAGGGCGGCGAAGGCGGCCACGAGGTGCGGTCCGCCGACGTTGTCCAGCACGGCGGACACCGGCCGGTCGACCTCGGCCGGGCCGGCGTGCACCTCGTGCGCGCCCAGTGCCCGCAGGGTGGGCTCCTGCGCGGGATTCCCGCTGATCGCGACCACCTCCGCGCCCGCGCGGGCGGCGAGCTGCACCGCGAAGCGGCCGACCCCGCCGGAGGCGCCGGTGATCATCACCCGGCGCCCGAGGAGCTGGCCCATCCGGCGCAGCACGTGCAGGGCGCTCAGGCCGGCGACCGGGATGGTGCTGACCGCGCCGAGGTCGGCGCCGGACGGCACGACACCGAGCAGGGCGGCGGGGACGGCACGCAGTTCGGCCCAGCCGGCCAAGCCCAGCGTGACCACCGGGGTTCCGGCGGCCGGGCCCGATCCGTCGGCCGCGGCCCGGACCACCACGCCCGCCGCGTCCCAGCCGATCACGGTGCCGTCCGGCATTCCCGGGTCGGCGGCGTCCTTGACCTCGCCGTAGTTGAGGGAAACCGCTTCGACCCGGACCAGCGCTTCGCCGGGCGCGGGCACCGGATCGGGCACCTCGGCCGGCGAAAGGTGGGTGGTCGCGGCGTGGTCGACGACGAGGGCACGCATCAGTCGGGTCTCCTTCGCAGCAAAGTGCCACAGTGTGGCATTTGCTTCATTAGAGCATATGCGCCTCGGAAGCGGGGCGGTTAGACTGCGGTCGATGACGACTTCCGGACCGCCCGCCACCCTGCGCGAACGCAAGAAGCAACGCACCCGCCAGGCCCTGGTGGAGACGGCGCTCTCGATGTTCGGCGAGCGCGGCTTCGACGCCACGCCGCTCGACGCGCTGCTCGAAGCGGTCGAGGTGTCGAGGCGGACCTTCTTCCGGAACTTCCGGTCGAAGGAAGACGTCGCGTTCACCGCCGTCGACGAGCTCTGGAGCGCCTACCTCGACGTGCTGGACGAGACCGGGAAGTCCGGGCCACTGGCCGACGTCTTCCGCGACGCGATGCTGGCCACCCTCGCCCGCATGGACGCGGACTGGTACCGGCGCTTCCCCGCCATCCTCCGGTTGATCGAGCAGTCGCCGGCGCTGAACGGGCATTCCCTGCGGCACTGCGCGGAAATGCAGACCGAGATCGCGCACCGGCTCGGCGGCGAGGAGCGCCTCGAACTGCGGCTGCTCCTCGAGTTCTGCGTGGCCACCTGGCGCTGCGCGCTGGACGAGTGGCTGCCCGCCTGCGCCCCGGGCGAGCTGCCCGGCTGCGTGGAGCGCGCCTTCGCCGCCATGGAAGACAGCCTGCACCTGCAGGCGTGAAGCCACGCCCGGGTGAGCGCGGCGGAAACTGTCGGTGCCTGCCGGTAGCGTGGAAACCGGGGGGCGCCCCCGCGGGTCAGCGCCGCGGGAAGTATTCCTCGATGACTTCCCACCGGGCCAGGTTGTGCTTGGCGTCGGCCAGCGCGTCGTGCTGGTCGGTCGGCGCCGCGGGCAGCTTCGGCTTGCCCGCGTCCTCCCACCGCTGACGCAGATCCCGCGTGAACCGAGGCAGCTGCCGGGGCAGCGCCGGCATCGGGCCCCACAGCTGGGCCAGCGCCACGTGGTCGTACGCGGCGAACCAGGCCCACAGCTCGATCCCGCCCGGCGGCTTCCCGAAGAACTCCAGCAGGTCGGTGCGGATCTTCTCCCGGCTCCGCCACGCTCGATCAGCGGGCGACGGCAGCTTGTCCAGCACGTTGTCCCGGACCCACGGCCCCGCCTTGGAAGGGTCGAACTCCGTCGAGACCGCGTAGAACTCGCGGCCCCGCTCGTCCACCACCCCGATCGACACCAAATCGATCGTCACGCCGTCTTCGATGAACTCGGTGTCGTAGAAAAAACGCACTGGTGAACAGTAGTGGTGGCTCAGCCGACCTTGGAATCCGGCACCCGGGCCGCGTCCCGTGCGGACGGCTGGGCCGGCACCGACGGCTTCACCCCGGCCGCCTCCGCCGCGAGGAGCTCCTTCGCCTTCGCCGCGTAGATGTCCACATACTCCTGGCCGGACAGCTCCATCAGGGCGTACATGATCTCGTCGGTGATCGACCGCTCGATGAACCGGTCGCCCGCGAGGCCCTCGTAGCGCGAGAAGTCCAGTGGCTTGCCGAACCGCACCTCGAGGCGGCGGGGCCACCACATCTTCGAGCCGATCGGGTTGACCTTGTCCGTGCCGATCATCGCCACCGGGACCACCACGCCACCGGACTCCAGGGCGATCCGGGCCACGCCGGTCTTGCCCTTGTACAGGCGCCCGTCCGGGGAGCGGGTGCCCTCCGGGTAGATGCCGAGCAGGTGCCCCTCGCGGACCAGGCGGATCGCCGTGTCGAGCGCGGCCTGGGCCGCGTTGCCGCCCGACCGGTCGATCGGGAACTGGCCGACGCCGGTGAAGAACCACTTCTTGAGCGTGCCCTTGAAGCCGGGCTCGGTGAAGTACTCGGACTTGGCCGGGAAGGTCACCTTGCGCTTGACCCGCAGCGGCATGAAGAACGAGTCCGCGACCGCCAGGTGGTTGCCGGCCAGGATCGCGCCACCCGTCTCGGGGATGTTCTCCGCGCCGACGACCTTGGTCGGCCAGAGCGTCTTGAGCAGCGGTCCGAGGAACACCCACTTCATGAGCCAGTACAGCACCGGTGCCTCAGTCCTCCATCGCAGCCGCAGCCCATGAACCTTGTTCAGCCGTCGGCCGGCGCGAAAGTCACCGCGTGCCAGCAGCCTGCGGTCCGTGGCGCCGACCTGACCAGAATAAGGTTCCCTGTCCACCCGAGACGAACAGCCTACGAACACCGGCGGCCGCCGCACAACGCAGACCACCCGGTTACCACTTCCGCAGCGATCGATCTCACAGCGAATTCGGGGCCCGGGCGGACCCCCACAACGTCCGCCGGGCGTGAGAGCATGGACGGACTGCCCCGCTCACACGGAAGGCGATCGCATGGGCGTGCTCGCCGGCGCGGAACCGTTCGGCCACACCGGTTCGGCCGAAACCGGGTTCCTGCTCTGCCACGGGTTCACCGGTACCCCGGCGAGCATGCGGGCCTGGGGTGACCACCTGGCCGGGGCCGGGTTCACGGTGCGCTGCCCGCTGCTGCCCGGCCACGGCACCCGCTGGCCGGACCTCAACCGCACCACGTGGGAAGACTGGTACGGCGCCGTCCGCGAGGCCCTGCTCGCGCTGCTGGCGACCTGCCGGACGGTGTTCGTCGGCGGCCTTTCGATGGGCGGCACGCTCACCCTGCGCCTGGCCGAGGAGTTCGGCGACCGGATCGCCGGGATCGTCCTGGTCAACCCGTCGGTGACGCGGCTGAAGTGGGACACGAAGCTGCTGCCGGTGCTCGGGCGGATCGTGCCGTCGGTGCCGGCGATCGCGAACGACATCAAGAAGCCGGGCGAGACGGAGCTGGCCTACCCGCGCACGCCGGTGCGCGCGGCGGCGAGCCTGGCGAAGCTGTGGGCGGTCGTGCGCGCCGACCTGGCGAAGGTGACGCAGCCGGTGCTGCTGCTGCACTCGTCGGTCGACCACGTCGTCGAGCCGGTGAACTCGCAGCTGGTGCTCCGGGGCGTCTCGAGCACCGACGTCACCGAGGTCGTGCTGGAGAACAGCTACCACGTGGCGACGCAGGACAACGACGCCGAAGTGATCTTCACCCGCAGCGTCGAGTTCGCGAAGGCGCACGCCGCCCAGCCCGAGGAGTCCGCATGAGCCGGGGGAAGGACGGGCCGGAGGACGTCGACGCGACGTTCGCCGAGATCGTCGCCGACCTGCGAGCCGGTGGGTTCGGGCTCCCGGAAGAGGACACCGAGAACACCGCGGGCACGGCGGACACCGCCGGGACCGAGTCGCGCAAGACGCCGGAGCGGCCCGCCGACCCGCCCGTCGTGGAGAGCCCGCCGGAGCCCGGCTGGCGGTCCGGGGGCACGTCGTGGGACACCACGATGTTCTCCGACGACCCGGCCGACGACGACGAGCACTACGTCCCGCCGGAGCCGCCGCCGCTGCCCCGGCCGAAGCTGGGCGCGTTCCTCATCCTGCTGCTGTTCCTGGCCGGGCTGTTCCTGCTGATCCTGCCCGGCGCGATCGGCGTCGGCCCGACGGTGGCGACGCCGCTGGGCATCCTCGCGCTCGCGACGGCGATCGCGCTGCTGCTGCTCCGCGTGCGCCAGGGACCGCCGCCCGGCGCGGACCCCAGCAACGGCGCCCAGGTCTAAACGGACGGCGATGCACATCGAGTTCAGTCCTTCGCGGCGATCGACCGTCGGCGCGGAATGGGAGCTCGGCCTGGTGGACCGCCGCAGCGGCGAGCTGTCCTCGGTGGCCGAGCGGATCCTCGACGCCGTCCGGCCCGACGGGCAGGCCGAACACCCGAAGATCAAGCAGGAGCTGCTGCTCAACACGATCGAGATCATCACCGGCGTCTGCGACACGATCGCCGAGGTCAAGGCCGACCTGAACGACTCGCTCGACGTCGTGCACGGCGTCGCCGACCCGCTCGGCGTCGAGATGTTCTCGGCGGGGACGCACCCGTTCTCCAACTGGTACCAGCAGAAGGTCACCGACAAGGAGCGCTACGCCAAGCTGATCGACCGGACCCAGTGGTGGGGACGGCAGATGCTGATCTACGGCGTGCACATCCACGTGGGGGTCGACCACCGCGAGAAGGTGCTGCCGGTGCTCGACGCGCTGCTCAACTACGCGCCGCACCTGCAGGCGCTGTCGGCGTCTTCGCCGTACTGGGGCGCCGAGGACACCGGGTACGCGTCGAACCGCGCGCTGATGTTCCAGCAGCTGCCGACGGCCGGGCTGCCGTTCCAGTTCCGGAAGTGGGCGGAGCTGGAGAGCTACGTCGAGGACATGTTCACCACCGGCGTGATCGACCACTTCTCGGAGATCCGCTGGGACATCCGGCCGGCCCCGCACCTGGGCACGATCGAGATGCGCGTCTGCGACGGGCTGCCGACGCTGGAGGAGGTCGGCGCGATCGCGGCGCTGACGCAGTGCCTGGTCGACGACTTCGTCGAGCGTCTCGAAGACGGCGAAGTCCTGCCGACGCTGCCGCCGTGGCACGTCCAGGAGAACAAGTGGCGCGCGGCCCGCTACGGCACGGACGCGATCGTCATCCTGGACGCGGCCGGGCGCGAGCGGCTGGTCACCGAAGACGTGGTGGACCTGCTGGACCGGCTCGAACCGGTGGCGCGGCGGCTGGACTGCGTGGCCGAGCTGCGCGACGTCGAAACGATCCTGCGGTACGGGCCGAGCTACCGGCGGCAGCGCGCGGTGGCCGAGGCGCACAAGGGCAGCCTCAAGGCCGTGATGGCGTCGCTGGTCGCCGAGATGCGCGACGGGATCGCGCGCGGCTAGCGCTTCCGGGGGTCCGGGCTGTCACAGCCGGTCGAGCTGCGTGCGGAGCGTGCCAGGGCCGAGGATCGACGCGCCGAGGGCTTCGACTCGCCGCTTCAGCTCCCGGTCGGCGGTCGCGACCAGGACACTCGCCGTCTGCTGCGCGACGACCTCGACGATCTTCGAGTCACCGTCGGTGTCCGCGGCGACGACCTCGACGCCTTCGGTGCCGGTGACGTGCTTGGCCTTGCCTTCGACGACCAGGATGATCCGCGGCCACCAGCTGACCGCGGGGTGTTCCGGATCCGGCACACCGGCTTCGGCGAGCTTGGCGAGCTGGTCGCGGAGGCGCTCGGCGGCACCGTGCCGGTCGCGCCACCAGCCGTCCGGCCGCGAGCCGACGACGTTGGCGCCGTCGACGACGAGCACCAGCTCCTGCCCGAGGCGGTCGCGCAGGTCCGGCCAGGCGGCGGCGAAGTCGCGGTGGAGGGGGTAACCGGGGACGTCGTCGGGGTCCACCCAGCGCACCTCCGCACTTTCGGTGTTGACGACCCGCGCCTCGGCGCCGTCGGCCAGGGCGAGCACGGTCGTGTAGCTCCAGTTCCCATGGTCCACCACGGACGCCGAGACCGCGCGGAAGGCCTCGGCGGGGACGGAGGCTTCTTCGAAGGCTTCGCGGGCGGCTGCTTTGACGGCGGTTTCGCCCGCTTCGATGGCGCCGCCGGGGAACGCCCAGGTGCGGCCGTGGTGCACCCACCAGGCGCGGCGCTGCAGGAGGACACCGCGCGCGGGATCGACGAGCAGCAATCCGGCGGCGCCGTAGCGGCCCCAGTGCAGGTGCCCGCAGGAACACTTGACGAAGACGCTCGCGGTGGGGGCACTCACCCGGCCAGCTTTTCACAGGTGGGTGGTGGATCGCCGGTCGTCGTGGTCGAGGGCCCGCTCGGCTCGGGCGGCGGTGGTGCTGCGGGCCGGGGGCGTTCCGAGCAGCCCCCGGCTTCCACGCTACCGGCAACCACCGACAGTTCCGGGGGAGCGAGCCGCAGCACTCCGCGCGCCATCCACAGGCTCAGACCGGGGTCTTCGCCGCCTCCAGGGCCAGCGCCGCCGCGCCCACGATTGCCGTGTCGTCACCCAGGTGAGCCGTCGTCGGTGACGTGGTTCGACGTGGAGCTGGAGTCGGAGTTGCCGTTGGCGCCAACGTTCCGGGCGTTCGTCGAAGACTTGGTGCCCTCGGCGAGGTTCCCGGAGGAGTGACGCCGCCTGCCGCCGATGACCGCGGCGGCGAAGATGCCCGCCACCATCACGCCGAGCAGCACGGAGGCGAGCCACTCACCGTGGACGAACGGCGCGATCAGGAACTGCGCCATCAGCATCGAGCCCAGGCCGGTCATCAGCACCGCGGCTGCCTGGTGCCGGCCGTTGCGCGGCTTCCACGACAGGAAGCCCCCGGTCACCAGCAGGATCACACCGGCCACACCGATCCCCAGGTCCACGGCCATGTCCGCTCCTCCCCTCGGTGACCGAGGGGTACCCGGCGAGCGCCGGTTCCCACCGCGTCAGACCGGGGTCTTCGCCGCCTCCAGGGCCAGCGCCGCCGCGCCCACGATCGCCGTGTCGTCACCCAGGTGGGCCGTCCGGATCCTCGCCAGCGGCCGGTGGCGGGCGCCCGTGATCGCTCCCGCGTAGTGCTCGCGGGCTTCGTCCAAGAACAGCGGCGCCGACTCCGACACTCCCCCGCCGATCACGATGATCTCCGGGTCGAACACGTCCGCGACCAGGGCCAACCCCTCGCCGAGCCACTTGGCCAGCTCCGCCATCGCCAGCTGGGCGATCGGGTCCCCGTCGCGCGCCGCGCCCGCCACCCGGCGGCCCGTCACCGAACCCGGGTCGCCCGCCACCTGCGGGGCCAGCACCGTCGACCGGCCCGGGTGGCGGGCCAGCAGCTCCACCGCCGTCGCCGCCAGCGCCGTTCCGCTGCAGTACCGCTCCCAGCAGCCGTACTTGCCGCACGGGCACGGGCGGCCGCCGCGGACCACCGTCAGGTGGCCCAGCTCCGGTGCCACGCCGTACGCGCCTCGATAGAGCTTTCCGTCCAGCAGGAGACCCGCCCCGATGCCCGTGCCCAGTGCCACCAGCGCCGCCACCTGGGCGCCGCGGGCCGCGCCGAAGCGGTGCTCGCCCACGATCGCCGAATTGACGTCGTGCTCCAGCAGCACCGGCAGGCCGACGCGCTTCTCGATCCGGTCCGCCACCGGCGCGCCGCGCCAGGCCAGGTGGGGCGCGAACATCACCGAACGGCGGTCACGCGCCACGAAGCCCGCCACCGCCAGCCCTACCCCGGCCACGTCGTGGCGGTTGCGCAGGTCCTCGACCACGCCCGCGATGGCGTCCTCGAGCGCGCCTTCTTCGGTCGGCGTCGCGACGCGTGCCGTGTCGAGCAGGGAGCCGCGTTCGTCCACCACGCCGGCCCGGATGCTCGTCCCGCCGACGTCCACCCCTATCGTCCGCACTCAGCTCTCCCACTCGTCGCGCCGGCGGACCGCGATGTGCTGCACCCGCGGCGAGGGCCGCGGGTCCGCCGGCCGCGGCGCGGGCCGGAACCCGGGCATGTGCACGCCCTCCTCCGGCTCCCAGCGGTCCGCCAGCACCGCGCGCAGCAGGGCGACCAGCTGCGCGAGCTGCTCGACCAGCCGCGCGACCAGCTCCGGCCGTTCACCCCGCACCACCGCGACGATCGCACACAGTGGACACCAGCCGCACGCCGAACCGTCCGGCTTCGCCTCCTCAGGGCGACCGTGAGCACCGGGGGCTCCGCCACCCGGACCCCCCGAAAAGAAGCTGCTGCAACCACCGGGGCTCCGCCCCGGGCCGGGGGCTTCGCCACCCGGACCCCCCGCAAAGAAGCTGCCGTGCCCGGCCGCAAGCACGCCCTCCAGCCACGGCGCCGCCTTGTCCGCGACCAGCTCCGCGAGCAGCCGGATCTCCTCCGCCAGCCGCGGCCCGTGTTCGGTTTCGCTCACCCGCGTCCCCGGTTCCCGGCCAGGTGCACGACCAGGCCGTCGGCGTCGGATTCCGCGCCGGTGATCCGGCACGGCCGCAGCGGCTCCGGCAGGGCGATGAGCCTGCGGAAGCCGTCCACGGTGATCGCCAGGTCGTCGTCGACGCGGGCGAGGTCGACCTCGGCGTCCCGCCCGAGCGGGATCGCGACGCGCAGCGTGTACCCGCCGGGAGCGGGCCGCACACGCAGCAGCGGGGTGACGGGCGCGCCGTTGCCCGCCAGGGGGTCCTGGCCGCGGTAGAGCTCGTCGGCGATCTCCAGCAGCGCCGGCAGCCCGACCGGCTCGACGGCCCGGTGCTCGACCCGGGCCACCGGCGCGATCCCGGCCGCGGCGAGCTCGGCGAGCACGGCGTCCTGCTGGGTCCGCCGCGTCCGCAGCCACGACGCGGCGCCGCCGCGCCAGATGCCGGGTGCGGGCATCAGCCGGTTGGCGATCACGCCGTCGACGGCGATGCCGCGCAGGGCCAGGGAGCTGAGCGTGCGCCGCGCCTCGGCCACGACCACCCGCTCCGGCGTCAGGACCAGCCGGACCGTCGTCACCGCCGGGTCGGTGAGCAGGGCGCGCAGGCCGTCGAGGTGGGTGCCGAGGCGGCGCACGGAGTCGGTGACGCGGCGCCCGAAAACGCGGGCCAGGTAGCCGGAGACGGCCTCGGGCAGGGCCAGCAGCCGCAGCGTCTCGGCCGTCGGGCCGCAGTCGACGACGACGGCCTCCCACGGCCCGTCCTCGGCCAGCCGCCGGACCTCGGTGAGGGCGAGCAGCTCGTCGACGCCGGGCAGCACGGTCAGCTCTTCGGCGTCCAGCGTGTCGAGCCCCGCTCCGGCCAGCACCGAGCGCAGCTCACCACGCAGCCCTTCCCAGGTGGCGTCCACCAGGGTGCGCGAATCGACCTGCACACCCGAGAGCAGAGCGTCCACTTCGGACGGTTCGGCGCCGAGGGGCCGCGCGAAGGCGTCGCCCAGCGAATGCGCCGGGTCGGTGGACACGACGAGGGTCTTCCTGCCGCGGGCGGCGAGGGCGGCGCCGGTGGCCGCGGCCAGCGTGGTCTTCCCGACACCCCCCTTGCCGGTGCACAGCAGGATCCGCACGGGCTAGCCCTCGGCCCGCTTCTTGAGCTCCTTCAGCGCGGTGTCCATGACCATCTTCTCGGCCTTGCGGCGCAGCAGGCCGATCATCGGCAGCGCCAGCTCGACCGACAGCGTGTAGGTGACGCGGGTCCGGCCGCCGAGGTCGGCCAGCGCGTAGCGGCCGTTCTGCGCCTTCTGCATCTGGCCCTTGACCAGGTGCCAGCTGACGCCGAGGCCGTCTTCGTCCCAGTCGTACTCGAGGGTGTAGACGTCCTTGATCGGGCCCGCGTCGAGGGTGAGCTTGACCTGCTTCGCCCGCCCGTCGGCGTCGGTGTCGAGGACCTCGGTCTGCCGGACGGCCTTGGCCCATTCCGGGTACGCGGGGAAGTCGGCGATCACGGCCATCACCCGGCTGGGCTCGGCGTCGACCTCGATGGACTGTGTGGACTGCTCGGCCATGGGTCGAAGCGTAGCCGCCGCGGTTGGTCACCAGCGCAGCACGTAGGGCTGCCCGGTCTCCTTGAAGTGACCCACGTTACGGCACTCGGTCAGGCCGACCCGGGCGCGCGCGGCCAGGGGCTGGTGCACGTGGCCGAACACCGACCAGCGCGGCCGCTGCGCCCGGATCAGCTCCAGCAGCGCCGTCGAGCCGATCTCGCTGCGGCGCGCGACGACGTCGTAGGTCAGCTCCGGCAGGGCGGGCGGGCCGTGCGTGCAGAGGACGTCGATGTCGGTGAGCGCGGCCACGCTCCCGTCGTAGTCCTCGCGATCCCGCAGGTAGGGGCGCCACGCGGCGCCTTTACGCGGCCGCGGGACGACGCCGTCGGGCAGCAGCGCGCCGCCGACGAACCCGAACCGCAGGCCGCCGATCTCGGCCACCTCGCCGTCGAGCACCCGGACGCCCTCGCCGGTGAACTCCGGCCACAGCGCCGGGGTGTCGACGTTTCCGGGCGTGGCGTACGTGGGCGCGGTCATCGCCGCGAACAGCGTCGCGTACTGGGCGCGGATGGCCTCGTCGACCGCGGAGCCCGGGTCGTCGAGGGTCGCCCAGAGCGTGCGCGAAAAGGCAACGGTTTCGTCACGGGTGCCCTCGCGGCGCAGGCGGGCGAACTCGCCGACCTTCTCCGCGCCGAACAGGGCGCCCATGATGCCCTTTTCGTAGTCGTGGTAGTCGACGAAGTCGATCAGGTCGCCGAGCACGACCAGTGCGTCCGCCCCGTCGCCGGCGCGCTTGAGCGCATCGGCATTGCCGTGCACGTCCGAGACGACGTGTACCCGCACCCGTGCTCCCCCTACTCCTCGCCGCGCGGAGGGACGCCGGGCTCGCGCCCGTCCTCCAGGATCTCCTTGAGCCCGAGCGCGATCGCCTTGGCCGCGCGGGCCCGCCGGTCGAACTCCCGGCGCAGGTCGCGTGGCGCCAGTTCCCGGGGCGCCCCGGCCGCGTCAGCGGGCGTCGCCCGCAGGAAGTAGTGCAGCAGGGTGCCGTCGAGCACCGGCTCGAGCCAGACCTCCATCGTACCGACGAGCGCGCCCCGCACGGTCCAGCGCAGGCCCTTGTCCCCCCGGTCGGTGTAGACCTCGAGGACCAGGTCGGGCCAGTAGCGCCGCCAGGAGGCCGGCTCGGCGAAGACCGCGGCCACGGTGGCGGGCGGAACGGCGAGGAACGTCTCGTCGACGATGTCGAGGGAGGGTGGCGCGTTCACGTGCGAAGAATGTCACGGCCTCGCCTCGCGGCGGCGATCAGCATGGTCTTAAGGTGCTCACCACGCTAAGTTGACTGGCGGGTAACAGCGGTGTCACCTGCCGCACGCAGTGAACACGGAGGTCCACGTGCGCGAATACAGCGCTCCCGCCGGCAAGCCGGTGGCCGACGACGAAAACATGTCCGACGTCGTCTGGGCGAACGCCGAGCGGTTCTCCGACGTGGTGAGCTTCCGCCGCCAGGTCGAGGGCAGCTGGCTGGACGTGACCGCCAAGGAGTTCGCGGCCGAGGTGCTGGCCGTGGCCAAGGGCATGGCCAAGGCCGGGATCGCCCGCGGCGACCGCGTCGCGATCATGTCGAAGACCCGCTACGAGTGGACGCTGATCGACTTCGCGATCTGGGCGGCGGGCGCGGTGACCGTCCCGATCTACGACACGTCCTCCCCGGAACAGGTGCACTGGATCCTCTCCGACTCGGCCGCGAAGGGCGTCTTCGTCGAGACGAACGCCCACGCCGGCGCGGTCGAGGAGATCCGGGACCGGCTCACCGACCTGCAGAACACCTGGCAGATCGAGGGCGACTCCCCCGCCGTCGAGGAGCTCGCCGCGCTGGGCGCTTCGCTGTCGGACGACGAGCTGCACGACCGCCGCCGCGAGGTGTCCGCGGACGAGCTCGCCACCATCGTCTACACCTCGGGCACCACCGGCCGCCCCAAGGGCGTCGAGCTGACCCACCGCAACCTGCTGGCCGAGATCCGCGCCGACATCGAGGCGTTCCCGCAGCTGATGGAGCAGGGCAACTCGCTGCTGTGCTTCCTGCCGCTGGCGCACGTGCTGGCCCGCGCGATCGCCGTGACGGCGCTGACCGCCCGCGTCACCCTCGGGCACACCCCGGACGTCAAGAACCTGGTCGCCGACCTGGGCACGTTTCGGCCGACGTTCGTCGTCGCCGTGCCGCGCGTGTTCGAGAAGGTCTACAACTCGGCGAAGCAGAAGGCCCACAGCGAGGGCAAGGGCAAGATCTTCGACATCGCCGAGGCCACCGCGGTCGCCTACAGCGAAGCGCAGGACAACGGCGGCGCCGGGCTCGTGCTTAAGCTGCAGCACCTGGTGTTCGACAAGCTGGTCTACGGCAAGCTGCGCGCGGCCCTCGGCGGCCGCTGCGTCGCCGCGGTCTCGGGCGGCGCCCCGCTCGGTGCGCGGCTGGCGCACTTCTTCCGCGGCATCGGCGTCCCGGTGTTCGAGGGCTACGGCCTCACCGAGACGTCCGCGGCGGCGAACGTCAACACGCAGACGGCGTTCCGCGTGGGCACGGTCGGCAAGCCGGTCAACGGCACGTCGGTCCGCATCGCCGACGACGGCGAGGTCATGCTCAAGGGCGACGTCGTGTTCCGGGCGTACTACAACAACCCGCAGGCCACCAAGGAAGCGCTCACCGACGGCTGGTTCCACACCGGCGACCTCGGCGAGCTCGACGCGGACGGGTTCCTGAAGATCACCGGCCGCAAGAAGGAGATCATCGTGACCGCGGGCGGCAAGAACGTCGCCCCGTCCGGCCTCGAGGACACGATCAAGGCGTCCCCGCTGGTCAGCCAGGCCATGGTGGTCGGCGACCAGCGCCCGTTCATCGCGGCGCTGGTGACGGTGGACGAGGAGTACTTCCCGTCCTGGAAGTCCCAGCACGGCAAGCCCGCCTCGGCCACGGTCGCCGACCTGGCCACCGACCCCGACCTGGTCGCGGAGATCCAGGCCGCGGTGGACGAGGCGAACAAGTCGGTGTCCAAGGCCGAGGCGATCAAGAAGTTCACCGTGCTGGCGAACGACTTCACCGAAGCGGGCGGTGAGATCACGCCGAGCCTGAAGCTGAAGCGCAACGTGGTCTCGAAGAACTACGCGAACGACATCGAAGGCCTGTACAAGAAGTAAGCGCCCCAAGGCGGCCTTGGGTGCGTCTCACGCACCGAGGGCCACATTGGGGCGCTTTCAGCCTCGGGTGAAGCCGCTGCTGCGCTCCACCTTCGCCACGTGCAGCGTGTAGCTCTCGTACCACTCCGCGCGGCCCCGCTGCCGGGCCGCGCGGTGCTCGGCGTCGCCCCGCCACCGCGCGAGCGCTTCGGCGTCGCGGAAGTACCCGACGGTGATGCCCAGGCCGCCGGGGGTCTGGGCGTGGTCCATGCCCAGGTACCCGGGGACCTGCTGGACCAGCTCCGCCATCCGGGCGGCGGTCTCGGGGTAGCCGGCCTGCTCGCCGGTGCGCACCGAGGTGAAGACGGCCACGTAGTAGGGCGGCTCGAAGGCTTCGGCCGGGGCTGCCGGGTGATCGCTCATGACGTCACCGTAGAGCGGGCGGCCCCGGCCCTCCAACGGCTTTCTCAGGGGGTCCGCTCGGCGGCGATGAAGTCGCGGTACCAGCGGTAGCTCGACCGCGGGGTGCGCGCCTGCGTCTCGTAGTCGACGTGGACCAGCCCGAAGCGGTGCTTGTACCCGTGCGCCCACTCGAAGTTGTCCAGCAGCGACCAGCAGAAGTACCCGCGCAGGTCCACCCCGGCCGCGGCCGCCGCGCGGGCCGCCTCGATGTGCTCGCTCAAGAAGCTGATGCGCTCGTAGTCCGCGAAATCGCTCCGGTCCGCGTACACGCACCCGTTCTCCGTGACGTACACCGGCGGCAGCCCCGGGTAGCGGTTGTGCAGGCCGACCAGCGCTTCGGTGAGGCCCTCCGGCTCGACCGGCCAGCCCATCCCGGTCCGCGGGACGTCCGGGAGGCGGGTGGTGTCCACCCCGATGTCCGTGACCGTCCGCGCGGCCGGGTCCGGCTCGCGGTGGGGCGCGTCCGCGACGTGCAGGCGGTAGTAGTAGTTCACGCCCAGGTAGTCCAGGGGCGCCCCGATGATCTCCAGGTCGTCGTCCTGGCGGAACGAGAAGTCCGAGACGCCGTCGAACATCGCCGCCAGGCCCGGTGCGTACCGGCCGCCGAACAGCGGGTCGGTGAACTGGCGGCGCAACAGGGTGTCCTGCCGCGCGGCCGCGGCGGTGTCGGCGGCCGAAGACGTCACCGGCACCGACGGCGACTGGTTGAGGACGATGCCGAACTGGTGCGGCAAGGCCGCCCGCTCGCACATCGCCCGGACCGCCAGCCCGTGGCCCAGCAGCAGGTGGTGGGCGGCCGCCAGCGCGCCGTGTCCCTCCCGCGCCCCCGGCGCGTGGCGGCCTTCGCCGTAGCCCGCCACCGCGCACGGGTACGGCTCGTTGAGCGTCGTCCAGAAGTCGACGAGGTCGCCGAGTTCCTCGTGCACCAGGGCCGCGTACTCGGCGAACCGGTACGCCGTGTCCCGCGAGCGCCAGCCGCCGTCGTCCTCCAGCGCCTGGGGAAGGTCCCAGTGGTAGAGCGTCAGGAACGGCTCGATCCCCCGCTCCCGCAGCCCTTCCACCAGCCGCCGGTAGAAGGCCAGGCCCCGGCGTTCCGGGGCGCCCCGGCCGGACGGCTGGATCCGCGGCCAGGACACCGAGAACCGGTAGGAGTCGACACCCAGTTCGGCGAGCAGGTCGAGGTCGGCAGGCCAGCGGTGGTAGTGGTCGGCCGCCGGTTCGCCGGTGTGGCCGCCGGCCACCGCGCCGGGGACCGCCGCGAAGGTGTCCCAGATGGACGGTCCGCGGCCGTCGGCGGTCGTGGCGCCTTCGATCTGGAACGCCGAGGTCGCGACGCCCCAGCGGAAAGCGGGCGGGAAACTGGAAGTCACGGTGAGCTCCGGGGAGGGTCAGCCCTTGAGCGCGCCCTGCATGATGCCGCCGACGATCTGGCGGCCGAACAGCAGGAACACGAGCAGGACGGGGACGGTGCCGATGGTGGCGGCGGTGAGCACGAGCGTGTAGTCGGTGGTGTAGCCGCTGGCCAGGGTGGACAGTGCGGTTTGGACGGTCGGGTTCTCCGGCACCAGCACCACCAGCGGCCAGAAGAAGTCGTTCCAGGCCTGCATGAAGGTGAACAGCCCGAGCACCGCCGCGGCCGGGCGGGCGGCGGGCAGGGCCACGTGCCAGAACAGCCGCAGTGACCCGCAGCCGTCCATCCGCCCGGCCTCCAGCAGCTCCAGCGGCAGCGCGCGCTCGAAGTACTGGCGCATGAAGAACACGCCGAACGCGGTGACCAGGCCGGGCACGATCACCGCCTGCAGCTGCCCGGCCCACCCGAAGTCGGCCATCATCATGTACAGCGGCACCACGCCGAGCTCGGTCGGGATCGCCTGGGTGGCGATCACGACCAGCAGCAGGAACGTCCGCCCGCGGAAGCGCAGCTTGGCGAAGGCGAACCCGGCCAGCGTCGAGAACAGCACGACCGACACGGTGATCGTGCCCGCGACGATCAGCGAGTTGCCCAGCGCCAGCGCGAAGTCCGTCTCGTCGAAGACCCGGGCGATGTTCTCGAACAGGTGCCCGCCGGGAACGAGCACCGGCGGCACGCTCCCGACCGCCTCCGTCGTCTGCGAGGAGACGACGAACGACCAGTACACCGGGAACGCCGAGCCGGCCAGGATCGCGATCAGCGCGGCGTAGGTCCACGGGCTCGCGACCCGGCGCGCGATGCGCCGGGCCCGCCCGGGGGCCGCCGGCGGCGCGGGCGCGGCCGGGGTCAGCACGGTGGTCATGTCCGCTCCTCAGTCCGTTTGGATGCGCCGGGTGACCAGGTACGACAGCCCCGCGACGAGCATCGTGGCCACGGCCAGGATCAGCGCGATCGCCGAGCTGTAGCCGAAGTCGTACTTGGCGAAACCCTGTTCGTAGAGGTAGAGCGCGGCGGTCTGGAACTGCCGGTCCGATCCCCCGGTGGCGGCCGCCGTGCCCGGGTTGAACAGCAGCGGCTCGGCGAGCAGGCGCATGTTGCCTGTTGTCGCGATCACCGTGGAGAAGATGATCTGCGGCCGCAGCAGCGGCACGGTGATCCGCCAGAACTGCTGCCACCCCTTGGCGCCGTCGAGGGTGGCGGCTTCGTACATGCTCGACGGGATCGCCTGCATCGACGCCAGGAAGATCAGGGCGTGGTAGCCGGTCCAGCGCCACACCACCATCGCCGCGATGGCGGTGTGCGAGCTGGCCGTGCCGGCCTGCCAGTCGACCTGCCCGGCGCCGAACCAGCTCAGCACCCAGTTGACCAGCCCGAAGTCCCGGCCGAACAGCTGGGCGAAGATGATCGTCACCGCCGCCACCGAGGTGATGTTCGGCAGGATCATCCCCATCCGGAAGAACATCCGCCCGCGCAGCCGCCGGTTGAGCAGGTGCGCGATGCCGAGCGCGAACAGGATCTGCGGGATCGTGGTCAGCAGCCACAGGCTGAGCGTGTTCCCCATCGCGTTCCAGAAGTACGGGTCGTGGAACAGCAGCTGCTCGTAGTTGCCGAAGCCGATGAACTGCGCGCCTTCGGCGTCGATGAGGTTCCGCTTCTGCAGCGACACGAACGCCGTGTACAGCAGCGGGAACAACCCGAAGACGCCGAAGATGAGGAAGTACGGGCTGATGAAGCCGAACGGCGACAGCTTGACGTCCCACTTCTGCCGCCGCTCGGCGAAGGTGAGCGCCATTACTTGATCTTCGCGACGTCACCGACCAGCTGCTGCCACGCTGCCGCGCCGTCCTGCTTGCCCTGCTCGACGCGCTGCATGGCGTTGCCGAACTCGGTTTGCACGTCGCCGGCCTTCGGGCCCTGGTACTGCGGGTTCAGCTTCTTCGCCGCGTCGGTGAAGACCTTGCCCACGGGCGCGTTGTTGAAGAACGGGTTGGTGTAGCCGGTGATCTTCGGGTCGTCGTAGAGCGACGGCACCGACGGCAGCAGGCCCTTGCTGGTGAACACCTTCGCCTGCTGCTCGGGCGCGGTCAGCCAGGCGGCGAGCTCGGCGGCTTCCTTGGTGTGCTTGCCCTGCTTGGGCACGGTCAGGTACGAGCCGCCCCAGTTGCCACCGCCGCCGGGCACGGCCGCGACGTCCCACTTGCCGGAGGTGTCCGGCGCCTGGTCCTTGATCTTGGTCATCATCCACGCCGGGCAGGTCACGGTGGCGAACTGGCCCTGGGTGAAGCCGGTGTTCCACTGCGGGGTGCTGTAGAGCAGGCCGGCGCTCAGGTTCGCCTTGACCGCGTCGGCCACGAGGTCCCAGCCCTGGCGCAGCGCCGGGTTGCTGTCGACGATGAGCTTGTCGTTCTGGTCGTAGTAGCCCTGCGGTGCCTGGCCGACGATCGCGTTGAGCACGGTCGGGCCGCCGTCCATGAACTTGACGCCGTTCGGCGCCTTCGCCTGGAAGCGCTTGCCGGTCTCGAAGAACGCCTGCCAGGTGGGCCAGAGCGCGGAGACGGCGTCGCGGTCGGCGGGCAGCTGGGCCTGCTCGAACAGGTCGCGGCGGTAGCAGATGGCGAGGCCGCCGACGTCGGTGCCGTAGCCGATCTGCTGGCCGCCCTTGGCCAGCGATGCGGCCCACTTCCAGCCCAGCCAGCGGTCCTTGAGCTGGTCCCCGCCGACGGTGTTGAGGTCGACGAACTTGTCCGGCGTCGCCTTGAACTGGGCGACGTAACCGGTGTCGATGGCCTCGACGTCCGCGGCGCCGGCACCGGTGGCCAGGTGCGCGGCCAGATTCTTGTGGTGGTCGGAGTAGGCGGCGGTCCGCTCGGTGATCTCGATGTCCGGGTGCGCCGCCTGGTACTCCTTGATCAGGTCGGTGTAGCCGAAGTTGCCGAACAGGCCGAGGCTCAGCTTGACCTTGCCACCGGCGGCGCCGCTGTCCCCGCAGGCGCTCAGCGCGGTGAGCGCGACCAGGGTGGCACCCACCCCGGCGATCAGGCGGATCCGGCGGTTCCTCGTTTTCGGGCGCATGAGATCTCCGTTGTTCTACGGGCCGGTCGGGAAAACGCGGGTCCCATGAGAGCGCTCCCAACGCGTTGCCGTCAAGTAACGAAATGATAAAGTATGGCGGCGTTTACGCTGTCAGAGGTCATGTGCTACAGATGTAACCGGTTACAAGAACCGGAGGTCACCATGGTCACGGCCCGCGAAGTCGCGCAGCTCTGCGGGGTTTCCGTCGCCACCGTGTCGCGGGTGTTCAACCGCCCCGCCACGGTCAGCGCGGCGACGCGCGAACGCGTCGAACGCGTGGCGCGCGACCTCGATTTCTCGCCGAACGAGTCGGCGCGGGCGTTGTCGCGGCAGCAGTCGGCGATGGTCGGGCTCGTCTGGGACACCGACCACCGGCGGCCCGGCTGGCGGCACCCGTTCCTGCAGGACCTGTTGCTGGGCCTCAAATCCGCGTTGAGCTCGCACGGCTACCACCTGCTGCTGCTCGCGACGAGCGACGACGCCCGCGACCGCCACCCGGGCGTCTCGCTGGCCGACCCGATCGGCTACGTGAGCATGACCCGACGGCACCACCTGGCCGGGCTGGTGCTCATCGACAGCGGGACGGACGCCGACGCGTTCACCGCCTTCGCCCAGTCCGGGTTGCCGTGCGTCGCACTCGACGTCGCCCTGTCGGGGCCGCGGGCCACGCACGTGACGTCGGACAACGCCGGCGGCGCGGCGGAGGCCGTCCGGCACCTGGCGGCGCTGGGCCACCGCCGGATCGCGACGATCACCGGCCCCCGCGGCAACGCGCCCGCGGCCGCCCGCACCGAGGGCTACCGGCGCGGCCTGGCCGAAGCCGGGCTGCCGGTGAGCGAAGACCTCGTGGTCGGCGGCGACTTCTACCGCGAGAGCGGGTTCGTCGGCATGCGGCGGCTGCTGGCCCGCAAGGAGCCGCCGACGGCGGTGTTCGCGGCCAGCGACGAGATGGCGGTGGGTGCCCTGCTGGCGGCCCGCGCGGCCGGGCTGCGGGTGCCGGCGGACCTGGCCGTGGTGGGCTTCGACGACATCGAGGTGGCGTCCCTGGTCGACCCCGCGCTGACGACGGTGGCCCAGGACAAGCCGGGCTTCGGCACGGCGGCCGCGGGCGCGCTGCTGGCGATGCTCGAGAACGCGACCACCCCGGAACCGGTGCTGCTGCCCACGAAACTGGTGGTCCGCGACTCCTGCGGCGCCCGCTCGTGAGTGGAACGCGCGTTACCGCTCACGACGAGCCGCGGCAGGGCGCTAGGCGGTGATCTTCGCGTCCCAGTCGATGTGGTGCGAGTACAGCCAGCCGCTTTCCTCGCCGACGTCCACTCCCGCGCTCGCCTTCACCAGCTTCTCCACCCGCTCCCGCCGCAACCCCTCGTACGCGGCGAAGGCCGACACCGGGTCCGGCAGGTCGCGCAGGCACTGCGCCAGCACCACGCTGTCCTCCAGCGCCATCGACGCGCCCTGGCCCGCGGCCGGGGACGCGGCGTGGGCGGCGTCCCCGGTCAGGACCATCTCGGGGGTCGACCACACCCGGGTTTCCGGGACGTCGTAGGAGTGGCCGCCGAAGACTTCGTCGCCCGTGGCCGCGACGATGTCCGCGCAGGGCAACGGATCGCCGTCGAAGGCCGCGTGGGCGAAGTCGCGCCAGCCCGCCGGGGTGACCGCCGCGATCTCTTCGCGGGGCCGCTCGGTGTCGGGGATGCGGGCGAACCAGAACGTCGCGCCGTCCGGGGCCGTGGTGAACCCGAACGCCGCCCGGCTGCCGCGGGCCATCCGGTAGATCCCGGGCGCCGACGGCAGCCCCTCCGCCCGCGTGTAGCCGTACACGACGGTCAGCCCGGTGTAGCGGGGCTCGTCCGCGGCCGGGTCGATCAGCCGGCGGACCACCGACCGCAGGCCGTCCGCGCCGACCAGGACGTCTCCGGTCGCGGTGGTGCCGTCGGCGAACTCGGCCGTGATCCCGCCGTCGCCCGCCTTCGCGCCCACCAGCCGCTTGCCGCGTTCGAGCGGGACACCGCGGTGCGCGGCCTCGTCCTGCAGGACGCGGTAGAGCGTCGCGCGGGTCAGCGTGCGCGGCCCGTCGAGGCTTTCGGTGTCGAACTCGCGCCGCCCCACGGTTTCCCCCGTGGGGGCGACGAGCTCGACCCCGTACGCGGCGAACGAACTGTCGATCACCGGCCGGCCGGCGCCGATCGCCCGCAGGGCGTCCATGCCGTTGTGCATGATCGTGAGGAACGCGCCGATGTCGTCCCCACCCGCGGGGTAGGCCTCGTACACGACCGGCTCGTGCCCGGCGAGCTTCAGCGCCATCGCCGTCACCGTGCCCGAGATCCCGCCACCCGCGACCAGAACCCGCACTTCGCGCCCCCTCGACTCCGCGTGCCGCCGTCGTAGACGTTACCGTGACGGCGGCACGCGGCGCCTACTTCTCCTTCGCACCACTGGTGGCGATGTCGCCGTTCAGGCCGCGCGGGTAGAAGCCACCCGAAGACACCTTGTCCGGGTTGAGGTAGGCGATGTTGAGCACGCGCTCGGCGGACCGGCCGAACGCGATCCCGTTGGCGTCGGCCGGAACGAGGTTCGCCTTGTTGTCCTTGATGACGCCTTCGTCGTCGTCGCCCTTGCCGTCGAGGCTGTCGCGGGCGTCGGACATCTTGTTCGTGATGTCGCCGAGGCCGCGCTCGAACAGCTGGCCGCGCACGATGCCGGCGTGGTACGCCTCGACCGCGAGGATGCCCGCCGCCGCGTCGAGGAACGTCTTGTTGTTCACCAGCGGCGCCGCGCCCTTGTAGGCCGACACGCCGACGTCCTCGAACAGGTACGCGGCGAGCAGGAAGTTGTTCTCGCTGCCGAACGGGTCGAACGTCTGGCCCTGCTTGATCACGCCCGCGGCCTGCATGGCCGCGGTGAAGCTGTTCTGGAAGTCGATCTCCGGCTGGGCGACGGCCCCCTTGCCGAGCGCCTTGCGGAGGAAGTTGACGTGGGCGACCTCGTCGCCGGCGATCTCCTGGACGATCTGCTTGGTGTGCTCGCTCTTGAACTGCACGCCGTGGCCACCGGAGACCTTGCCGAGGTTGCCGATGCCGTTGACGTACTTCTCGTTCAGCCCGTAGCCGTAGGCGGCGAAGGAGTAGAGGTTCGCCTCGAGGTACTCGAGGTTCAGCGCGAAGTTCAGCACCGCGGCGTCGCTCGCCGCCTCCTTCCCCTTGTCACCTCCCTGCGCACCGTACTGCTGCGTGGCACCTGCCGAGCCGAGACCCAGCGACAGCGCCGTGCCGAGCGCACCGGCACCCGCGACGCCGAGCCCCGCCGCTCCCGCAGCCTTGAGGAAGCGGCGGCGGTCGGTCGCGTTCTCCGCGCTGCGCTCGATCAGCTGCTCTGTGTAGCGTTTTCCGAACACCGGGGGACGTCCTCTCGTGACGAGTTCGTCCACCTCACCCACCGGTCATACGTACCTGGGCGTCCCCCGGCTCGGTCAAAACGGGAAAAATTTTGATCGACTTGCGTTTTCCCAGGTCAGCCGCGCTGGGCGACGGCGAGCCGGACGCACACGGCGAGCGCGCGGACGGCCTCTTCGACCTCTTCGAGCTTCGGGAAGGTCGGCGCGATCCGGATCACGGCGTCGGCCGGGTCGTTGCCGTGCGGGTGGGTCGCCCCGGCGGGGGTCAGCGCGACCCCGGCCTCCTTCGCCAGCCGCACGACCTCCTTCGCGGTGCCCTGCGGGACGGTCAGCGTGATGAAGTACCCGCCGGTCGGCTTGGTCCAGGACGCCAGGTCGGCCAGCTCCTCGGAGAGGATGCGGTCGACGGCCGCGAACTTCGGGCCGATGATCTCGGCGTGCTTGCGCATGTGGGCGCGGACGCCGGCCTCGTCCTTCAGGAAGTGCGCGTGGCGCAGCTGGTTGACCTTGTCCGGGCCGATGGTGCGCTTGCCGATGTTGCCGGTCCACCACGCGAGGTTCGCCTCGGACGCGCCGAAGAAGCCGACGCCGGCGCCGGCGAGGGTGATCTTCGAGGTGGAGCCGAAGACGAAGACGCGGTCGGCGTTGCCCGCCTCGGTGGCCAGGGCCAGCAGGTCGGCCAGCTCCGGCTCGTCGTCGGTGAGGTGGTGCACGGCGTAGGCGTTGTCCCAGAAGATCCGGAAGTCGCCGGCCGCGGTGCGCATGGTGGCCAGGCGCCGCACGACGTCGTCGCTGAAGGTGACCCCGGTCGGGTTGCTGTACTTCGGCACGCACCAGATGCCCTTGACGGCCGGGTCCTCGGCGACCAGCGTCTCGACGACGTCCATGTCGGGGCCCTCGTCGGTCATGTCGACCGGGACGAGCTCGATGCCGAAGCGTTCGGTGAGCGCGAAGTGGCGGTCGTAGCCCGGGACCGGGGCGAGGAACTTCACCTGCGGCTCGTCGGCCCAGCGGCGTTCGGCGCCGGGCAGCTTGCTCAGCAGGGCCTGGACGACGGCGTCGTGCATCAGCTCGAGGCTCGAGTTCCCGGCGGCGAGCAGCTGCCCGGCGGGCACCTGCAGCGCGGCGGCGAAGATGCGGCGCAGCTCGGGCAGGCCGTTGAGGCCGCCGTAGTTGCGGACGTCGGTGCCGTCCTCGGCCTTGAAGGTGCCGTCGCCCGGGAGGGCGAGCAGCGCGTTCGAAAGATCGAGCTGCTCGGGGGACGGCTTGCCGCGGGTGATGTCCAGGGAGAGGCCTCGGCCGACCAGGGCCGCGTAGTCGCTGCGGGCCGTGTCGACGTCGACGGAAGCAGTGGTCATGGCGTCAACGCTAAACCCGCCGTCGATACCATTTCGGGGCGGGTCCTGGCTAGGGTGGTTGGTGTGCATCTCGTCGTCCACGCCGACCAGCGCCAGTTCACCATCCGGGATTCTTCCCTCCGGCTGACGGGCAGCGGCTGGACTTCCGCGGCGGTGGAATCTCACCGGATCGGGGCAGAGCCGGGCGGTCTCGCGATCGCGACGGCGCGGTCGGACCTGGTCGAGTCCTCGGTGGAGCTGCTGCCGTCACCGCCGGCTGTGCTGGCCGACGCCGAGCACGTGGTGGAAGCGGATCTTCCGGTTCCGAGCGGGCGGTTGGTGATTTCCGGGCCGGCGGACTACCCGTCGCAGGAGAAGTACTTTTCGGTGCTGCCCGGGTTGTACCGGGCGCGGGTTTCGTACGTGCCCGCGGGACCGCCGGCGGTGGACTGGAACGACCACGAGTACGGGGAGCACTACCGGTACGTGGTGGAGCTGTGGCCGGCGCCGGAAGAGTCCGATGTGGAGGTGCTGCGCCAGGGAGCGGCGGTCTGGGACGGCTGAGCACCACTTCCCGGAACGGTGTGTCACTGTAGTGCCATGCCGGGATCGCTCAGACGACTTCAGTGGCAAGGCCTCGACGGCGCACTCCCTTCGCTGCCCGAACCCGAGGAAGAGTCGGACGTCGTCTGGCAGCACCTCCGTGCGGAGTTCGCGTGGTACCACCGGGCCGCCACCCGCACCCGGCTCGGCTATCTCAGCCTGAAGACGGTGTCGATCACGGTGGCCGCCACGGTCCCGGTCCTGGCCGCGGTCGCCGCGCCGCCGGCCTGGACCGCGTCGTTCGCCGCGGTGGTCGTCGTGCTCGAGGGCATCCAGCAGCTGTTCCAGCTGCACACGAACTACTTGAGCTACCGCGGTTCGGCGGAGGCGATCCGGCAGCTGGCCTACCGGTACGCCGCCCGGGTCGGTGCCTATCGGGACGCCGGGACACGCCGGGAGACCCTGGCCGAAGACCTGCGCGCGGTGATCAGCGAGGAAAGCACCCGCTGGTCGAGCACGATGCGGAAGGCCGCCGGACCGGCGGCTTCGCCGGGCGCCGGCGGCTAAAGCGCCGTCAGCGACGACAGCTTCCAGCGGCCGTCGACCCGCTTCGCCGTCACCGCCAGCTGGGCCACCGACGACGTCGGCGCTCCCCCGCCCTGGGTCACCGTCTGCTGGTCCAGGAACAGCAGCAGATCCGCCGAGTCCCCCCGCAGCGACCGGACCCCGATCGCCCGGACCGTCGTCGTCCGGGTCAGCTTCTCCGCCTCCGCGCGGGTGCGTGCCGAGGCGAACTGGGCCTGGTACTGGGCGACCGCATCCCCTGTCAGGACCTCCGAAGCCGCCCGCTCGGTGCGGGGAAGGTTCGCGTAGTCGTACGAGAACACCGCCTTGACCGCGTCGCTGACCGAAGACGAGACCTCCGAAGTGGCTGCGGCGTCGACCAACGCCAGATTGTCCCCAGGGGACAGCGAAGCCGCCTCGACGCCGAACCACGCCGTGCAGCCCAGGGCCAGGGCCACCACCAGGACCATCACCCGGGTCATGAGCCCGCCGCCTGGACTCCCGCTATCTTCCACCCGTCCGGGGACCGGGATACGTCCACCGTCAGCCGGTTCAAGCGTGGCGAGGGCGGTGAACCTGCCGTCGACACGCGGACGTCCAGGACCGCCAGGAGCCGCGCCACCCCGCGGGCGGGGTCGATCTCCGTCACCGCCGCCTGGACCAACGAGGCGGAGGAGACGGTGTGGGAAGCAGCAGCCCGGTCGATCTGCAGCTGACGATCGCCCGAAAGATCCTTGAGGTACTGGCCCGTCGTCGCCGCCGTCCAGCGGTCCACGTCCGCGGCCGCCGTCCGGTAGTCGATCGTGTTCAACGTGACCAGCGCCGGGCCCGCCGCCGCCAGGACCGCGTCGCGCTCGCGGCCGCGCGCGAAGGAATCGTCCGCAGCCGCGCGCCACCACGACCAGCCCGCGAAGGCGGCGGCCAGGACCGACAAACAGGCCAGGACCACCAGGAGACGCAGCTTCACGGCGCGCCCAGCAGCCGGCCGAGCCCACCCGACGACGGCCCGGTGAGCAGGCTCAGCATCCCCGGCAGCTGCGGTGGCGCCGAAGAAGCCTGCTGCTGCGGCGCCGCCGGGATCGCGGGCGGCTTGCCCGCGTAAGGCGCGTTCTGCGCCCCACGCACCCCGGTCGGGCTCCCGGGCGGCTCCGCGCAGTACGCGTTCATGTTCACCGGCGCCTCGGTCTCGTCGTTCGCCGGACGCTGCTTCGTGCCCTCGTACCCCTTGGTGCACGAAGCCGGGTCGAAGAAGTTGAACACCACGCCCAGGTGCCCCGTGCCGTCCGGGGACGTCGACGGCGAGAACGCCGAAATGATCGGGTAGGCGACCAGCAGCTCCTCGATCGAGTCCTTCCGGGACGTCGTGATCTGCGCCGTGGTCAGCAGGTTGGCGAACAGCACGCCCAGGTCGGTGCCGGACGCGGCCAGCACGTCGCTGATCTGCCTGCTCAGCTGCGGTGCCTGCGCGATCACCCGCCGCAGGTCCGGATCGGACTTCTTGAGCTGACCCGCGATCGTGCGGAGACCGGCGGCGAAGTCCGTGATGTTCGCCGCCTGGCGCTGCTGGGTGCCGAGCACGATCCGCGAGTTCGCCAGCAGCCCCTGCGTCTGCGGGACATACTGCGCGGCCACCGCCGTCAGCGAACCCGTGCTGTCCAGCAGCTGCTGCAGTTCCGGCCCCGCGCCCGCGAACGCGTTGTACGTCTCGTCGACGACCGTCCGCAGCGACTCCGGGTGCACGCTCGCGACGAGGTCGTCGAGGTGGGTGAGCACGGTGTCCGGCGACGGCGGCAGCGACGTCTTGTCCGCCGTGATCACCGAGCCGTCCTTCAGGAACGGGCCGCCGTTGTGCTGCGGCAGCAGGTCGACGAACTGTTCCCCCACCGCCGACCGGTTCGCCACCTGCGCGTGCGCGTCGGCCGGGATGTCGGGCGTGCCCGCGTCGATGTCGAGGGCGACGTCGACGCCGTGCTCGGTCAGCGTCATCGACGTCACCCGGCCGACCGTGACCCCGCGGTAGGCGACCTCCGAGTTGACGAAGATGCCGCCGGAGTCGGTCAGCTGCGCGGTGACGACGTAGCCGCGGTTGCCGAACAGCCGGTCCAGCCCGGCGTACCGGCCGCCGGCGTAGACCACCGAAACCACCGCGATGACGACGAACGCGAACAGCTGGATCCGGATCTTGCGGGTCACCGGCCACCCCCGATCAGCCCGAGCAGGCCGCCCAGCAGGCCGGGGCCGGCCGCCGGCGGCACCGAACCGAGGTCGGGCAGCGGCAGCGGCGGCGCGACCGGCGGCTGCTGCCCGCCGATCCCCGAAGGCAGCGCGACCGGCGGCTGCGACGAGTTCGTGAAGTTCGAGATCAGCGTGTCCAGGTCGAGGTTCACGTTCGCCTCGACGTTCGCGTAGTCGCCCTTGATCACGTTGCCCGCGTAGTCCGGGAACGGGTAGGTGAGCAGGATCTGCAGCGCGTTCGGCAGGTTCTGGCCGGCCTCGCCGAGCTTCGTCAACGTCGGCTGCAGGGCCTTGAGGTTCGCGACGAGCTGGTCGCGGCTCTTCGTCACGGTGTCCACCGCGACCCCGGACAAGGTGTTGAGCGCGTTCAGCATGCCCACGAGCTGGTCGCGCTGGTCGGTGACGACCTTCAGGCCCGGCGCGAGGTTGTCGAGCGCGTCCGTCAGGTTCTGCGTCTGGCCGGTCAAGGTCTTGGACAGCTTCGCGAGGCCGTCGATCGCGCGCAAGATCTCGGTCTTGTGCCCGTCGAGCTGGGTGGCCAGTTCGTCCACCCGGGACAGCAGCGCGCGGATTTCCGGTTCGTTGCCCGACAGCGCGTCGTTCAGCTCGTGGCTGATCTTCTGGATCTGCTCGACGCCGCCGCCGTTGAGCAGCAGCGACAGTGCCCCGAGCACCTCCTCGACCTCGGGGTTGCGGTTGGTGCGCCCGAGCGGGATCTGCCCGCCGTCGCCCAGCTTGCCGGCCGCCGGTTCGGCCGTCGGCACGCTCAGCTCGACGAACTTCTCGCCCAGCAGCGAAGACTGCTTCAGCTCGGCACGGGCGTTGGCGGGCAGCGCGATGTCGCCGTTCACGGTCATCGCCACCAGCGCGGACCGCGTGTCCGGCGTCAGCGTGATCTTGTCGACCCGCCCGACCGCGACGTCGTTGACCTTGACGCTGGACTGCGGCACCAGGTCCAGCACATCGGTGAACAGCGCCGTGACGTGGTACGGGTGGTCGCCGACGTCCGCGCCGCCCGGCAGCGGCGTGCCGTAGAGGCCGTTGAACCCGCCGTCGCTGCAGCCGGCCAGCACGAGCAGCCCGGCGAGCACGCCTGCGAACCGTTTCACTTCGCACCGCCCGAAAGCTGTTCCATGACGTCGACCAGCGGGAGCGGCAACGGTGGCAGTGTCCCGTTCTGCAGGGAGTTGAGCACCTGCGGGATCGTCGGCAGCTTCAGCGCCCCGTCGAGGACCGGCGCCAGCTGCTTGCAGATGTTCCCCAGCGCGTCGGGGACTTCCTTGGGGGTGACCGAGCTGATCAGCCGGCACACGGTGAGGATCGGCGGGTTGGTCAGCTCGTTCAGGTTGTCGCGGACGGCGATGGTGCCCGACGCCGCGTCGTAGGAGTTGATGAAGTTCGTGGCGCCGGTCGGCGCGATGTCGAGCACCTCGGCGAGCGCGGCGCGCTGGTCGACCAGCACCTTGGACAGCGACGCCAGCTTGTCCACATTGGACTCCAGGGCCGTCTTGTTGTCGTTGACGAACTGCTGGACGTCGCCGAGGGCACCGCCGAGCGACTGCAACGCGGCGCCGACCTCGGCGGAGTCCGCCGCGAGGAACCGGCTGACGTCGGCGACGCGGCCGTAGAACTCGTTGAGCTGCTGGTCGCTCTGGGCCAGGGCGCCGGTGAACGAGTTCAGGTTCTGCACGGTCGAGAACAGGTCGTCCTTCGAGCCGTCGAGCGTCTTCGCGAGGTCGGCCAGCTGCCCGACCGTCGAGTTCAGCGAAGCACCGTTGCCCTTCAGCGTGTTCGCCGCGGTGTCGAGGACGCCGGACAGTGCGCCGTCCCGGTTGGCGCCGTTCGGCCCCAGCGCCGTCGACAGCTTGTCCAGGCTGGAGTACAGATCGTCCAGCTCGACCGGCGTGGCCGTGCGCTCGCGCGGCAGGACCGTGCCGGAAGCGAGCACCGGGCCGCCGTCGTAGGCCGGGGTCAGCTGGACGTACCGGTCGCTGACCAGGCTCGGCGCGACGACGACGGCACCGACGCCGGCCGGCAGCTCGGCGCCGTCGACCTGCATGTCCACCCGGACCGCGGCCCCCTCGGGCGTGACGTCGGTGACCTGGCCGACCGGCACGCCGAGGACCCGCACCGACGAACCCGCGTACAGCCCGACGGTCTTGCCGAAGTACGCCGAGAGCTTGGTGCCGTTCGACGACCGGAACACCAGGTACAGCCCGGCGGTGACGATCAGCGCGAGGACGCACGCGAACGCCAGCCACGTCACCAGGCTGCGGCCGCGGGTGGTGTGGATGGTCATCGCCGGCCCACCCCCTGGTTCGGCGCCGCGATCGGCGGGGTGCAGCCTTCGGGGTTGATGTGCAGGCCGCCCACGGTGATCGTCGGCGGCAGCAGCCCGCACAGGTAGCCCTCGAACCAGCGGCCGTTGCCGGTGGCGTTCGCGCCGACGCGGGCGAACGGCGCCATCAGCTGCAGGCTCTTGTCGAGGTTGCCCTGGTTGCGCTGCAGGATGTCGGTCACCTTCCCGAGCTTGTCCAGCGTCGGCCTGAGCTGCTCGCGGTTGTCCTGCACCAGTCCGGTCAGCTGCTGCGAGAGCTGCTGGGTGCCGGTGAGCAGGGCGTTGATCGCGGCCTTGCGGTTCTGCAGCTCGGTGAGCAGCAGGTTGCCGTCGCTGATCACGCGCTGCAGCTGGGCGTTGCGGTCGGACAGCGTCTTCGAGACCTGGCTCGTGTTGGCCAGCAGCGTGTGCAGGTCGCTGTCGCGCGAGGACACCGTTTTCGCCAGCGACGACAGGCCGTTGAGCGTGTCCTTCAGGTACTGCGGGCTGTCCTTGAGGCTGTCGGAGAGGGCGGTGAAGCTGTCGGCGAGCTGTTTCGTGTCGATGTCGCCGACCGTGGTCGACAGCTGCTCGAAGGCGTCCTGCAGCTGGAACGGCGTGCGCGTGCGAGCCTGCGGGATCGTGTCGTTCGGTTCCTGCGCGCCGCTGCCCTTCGGGTCGAGGGCGAGGTACTTCTCCCCCAGCAGTGTCTTGATCTCGATCGACGCCGTCGTGGCGTCGCCGACCCGGACGTCCTTGACGCGGAAGCGGACCAGGACCTGCTTGCCCGCCAGCTTCACCGACGACACCGTGCCGACCTTGACGCCGGCGACCTCGACCTCGTTGTCCGGCGCCAGCCCGGCGGACTCGCCGAAGTACGCCGAGTACGTCGTGCCGTTGCCGAAGAACGGGAGCTGGTCGGAGAAGTACGTCGTGGCGGTGACGAGCACGATCAGCACGAGCGCGACCGCGCCGACGCCCGCCTGGTTGCGTTCCTTCAGCGGCTTCACGGACCACACCTCTCCGCGCGCTGGGTGCCGGGGATCGGGATGATCGGCAGGGTGATGTCGAGCGAGGAAATGCCGATGGTGCCGGTGATCCCGCACAGGTAGTAGTTGAACCAGCTGCCGTAGCTCAGGGTCCGGGTGAACTTCTGCAGGTTGCCCGGCAGCACCTCGAGCAGGTGGTTGAGCAGCACGCCGGAGTCGCCGAGGTTCTGCGACAGCACGCCCAGCTGCGCGACGTCGTCCTTGAGCGACGGGCGCGCGTCGGCCAGCAGCCCGGTCGTGGAGACGGCGAGGTCGCCGAGGGCGCTGACCGCGTCGCCGATCGGCTTGCGCTGCTCGGCCAGCCCGCTGACCAGCTTCTGGGTCTGCTCGATGAGGTCGCCGAGCTGCGGGCCGCGGGCGTTGACCGTGCCGAGGACGGTGTTGAGGTTGGCGAT
Organism: Amycolatopsis sp. NPDC004747; assembly: GCF_053601335.1. Lineage (NCBI taxonomy): Bacteria > Bacillati > Actinomycetota > Actinomycetes > Pseudonocardiales > Pseudonocardiaceae > Amycolatopsis > Amycolatopsis sp. NPDC004747. The sequence continues at coordinate 46,771 of NZ_JBSGBQ010000011.1, forward strand.
GACCTGGCCGATCACCTGGTCCTTGCTCGCGATCGCCGTCGTCAGGGAGGCGGTGTGCCGCAGCAGGCTGGTGATCGTGCCGCCTTCGCCCTGGAAGACGCTGATGATCTCGGCCGAGAGCTGGTTGACGTCCTTCGGGCTGAGCGCCTTGAACAGCGGCTTGAAGCCGTTGAACAGCACGGTCAGGTTGAGTGCGGGTTTGGTGCGCTCGGGCGGGATCGTCCCGCCCTCGGGCAGCGTCTTGTCGCCGGGGACGTCGGTGCCGAGCGCGAGGTAGCGCTGGCCGACGAGGTTGCGGTACTTGATCGTCGCGGTCACCGTCTCCGGCAGCCGGTAGGCGTGCTCGACGTCGAACCGCACCTGCGCCAGGTTGCGCTCCCCTTCTTCCACGTCGATCGTGTCGACCTGGCCGACCTTGACCCCGGCGATGCGGACGTCGTCGCCTTCCTTGAGGCCGGACGCGTCGGTGAACTTCGCCAGGTAACCCGAGGTCGCGCCGAAGTTCGTGTTCGCGATGGTGGCCGCCAGGATCCCGGTGAGCAGCACCGTGACGACCGCGAAGATCCCCAGCTTGACCAGCGACGGGAGGAAGCTCCTCACTTCAGCTCCACCTCCGCCCCGCGGTAGAGCGGCCCGACGAGCAGGCCGGCCCAGCCCGGCACGGCCCCCGGCGCAGTGCCGAGCGCGGGCGAAGCGAGCAGGTCGATCAGGTCGGTTTCGTAGGCCGAGCCGACGATCGTGCCGTCACCGCCGACCGCGCCGCCGCCCGCGGTGATCGGGCCGGGCAGCTTCTCGGGCGGGTTCTTCGGCGGCGGGGGCTTGCTGGAGCCGTCCTTGATGGCGCCGTCCGGCGGGTACTGCGGCCACACGCCGGGCTTGGGCACCGACGGGTAGCAGCGGGGGCCGCGCTTGTCCTCGTACTTCGGCTCGTCGACGCCGGGGAGGTACTTGCCGCGGCTGGCCGCGAACTCGATGGTGACCCGGCTGACCTCGGGGTGCGCGGTGCCCTTGCCGAACGCCAGCTCCGCCCGCGGCACCGACTCGGCGAGCTGGCGCAGCAGGCACGGGTACTCGGGCGCGTACTTGGCCAGGACGTCCAGCGTCGGCTGGATGGCGGTGGTGAGCCGGATCAGGTTGTCCTCGTTGACCTGCAGGAAGCTGGTGAGGTCCACCGAAGCGGCGGTGACCGTGGCGTAGAGGTCGCTCAGCTGCGCGCGCTGGTCGACGATCGTGCGGCTGGTGGTGGTCAGGTCGGACAGCGCCTGCAGCAGGTCCGGCGCCGCCTTGTCGTAGGTGTTCGCCACGTTCGCCAGGCCGGTGATGTCGGCCTTGACGTCGGGCAGCGACGGGTTGAGTTTGCCGAGGTAGTCCGACAGCCCGGCCAGGGTTTCGCCGAGCTGCTTGCCGCGGCCGTCGAGCGCGGTCGCCACCGCGGTGAGCGTGCTCGAGAGCTTCTCGGGCTGGACGGCCTGCAGTAGCGGCATCACGTCGTCGAGCACCTTCTGCAGCTCGATCGCCGCGCTGCTGCGGTCCTGCGGGATGACGTCGCCGGCCTCGATCGGGCCCTGCGACGTCTCGGGCAGCTGCAGGGCGACGTACCGCTCGCCGAACAGCGTCTTCGGCAGCAGCCGCGCGGAGACGTTCTTCGGGATGACGTGCGTCTTGTCCGGGTCCAGCGCCAGCTCCAGCTCGGCGTGGTCGCCTTTCGCCAGCACCGACCGGACTTCGCCGACGAGCATGCCGCGGACCTTGACGTCGCCGCCGGTGCGCAGCTGGCTGCCGACGCGGTCGGTTTCCAGCTTCACCAGCGTCACCGGGGTGAACGCCTTGTGGTAGACGGCGAGTGTGAGCGCGATGAACAGGGCGGCGACGAGCAGGAAGGCGAGCCCCAGTACCTGGTACCGGAGCCGCTGCCACAGCTCGCGCCTCATCCCGAGATCCTCACCGTGGTGTTGGCGCCCCAGATGGCCAGTGACAGGAAGAAGTCCAGCACCGAGATGAGCACGATCGACGTCCGCACCGCGCGGCCGACCGCGACGCCGACGCCGGCCGGACCGCCGCTCGCGTTGAAGCCGTAGTAGCAATGGGAGAGGATCACGAGCACGCTGAACACGATCACCTTCCCGAACGACCAGAGGACGTCGCCGGGGGGCAGGAACAGCGTGAAGTAGTGGTCGTAGGTGCCTGCGGACTGGCCGTAGAGCCAGATGGTGATCTGCCGGGACGCCAGGTAGCTCGAGAGCAGGCCGACCGCGTACAGCGGGATCACCGCGGCGACCCCGGCGAGCACGCGCGTGGTCACCAGGTACGGCATGCTCGGCACGCCCATGACTTCCAGGGCGTCGATCTCCTCGGAGATCCGCATCGCGCCGAGCTGGGCGGTGAAGCCGCAGCCGACGGTCGCGGACAGCGCGAGCCCCGCCGAAAGAGGCGCGACTTCGCGGGTGTTGAAGTAGGCGGAGATGAACCCGGTGAGCGCGGCCGTGCCGAGCTGGTTGAGCGCGGAATAGCCCTGCAGGCCGACGATCAGGCCGGTGAACAGGGTCATCCCGATCATCACGCCGAGCGTGCCGCCGATGACCGCGAGGCCGCCGGTGCCGAAGCAGACCTCGGTGAGCAGGCGCAGGGTTTCCCGGCTGTAGCGGCGGATCGTGCGCGGCGACCAGGCGAGCGCTTTCGCGGCGAACGCGAGCTGCTTGCCGAGGCCCTCCAGGCTTTGGCCGGGGCGCGCGATGTACTCGAGCGTCCGGTCGGTGTCGACGGCCGTCATCACATCGCCTTCGGCGGGACGATCCGCAGGTAGATCGCGGTGAGCACGACGTTGATCAGGAACAGCAGCAGGAACGTGATGACGACGGCCTGGTTGACCGCGTCGCCGACGCCCTTCGGCCCGCCCGCCGGGTTCAGCCCGCGGAAAGCGGCGACGACCCCGGCGACGAAGCCGTACAGCAGCGCCTTGATCTCGCTGACCCACAGGTCCGGCACCTGGGCGAGGGCGTTGAAGCTGGCCAGGTACGCACCCGGCGTGCCACCCTGCAGGACGACGTTGAAGAAGTAGCCGCCGAGCACGCCGACCACGCTGACCAAGCCGTTCAGCAGCACCGAAACGACCATCGCGGCGAGCACCCGTGGCACGATCAGGCGCTGGATCGGGTTGACGCCGAGGACCTCCATGGCGTCGATCTCTTCGCGGATCTTGCGCGCGCCGATGTCCGCGCACACCGCACTGCCGCCGGCGCCGGCGACGAGCAGCGCGGTGATCAGCGGGCTCGCCTGCTGCACGATGGCCAGCGCGCTGGCCGCGCCGGTGAACGACTGCGCGCCGATCTGCGCGGTGAGCGAGCCGAGCTGCAGGGCGATCACCGCGCCGAACGGGATGGCCACCAGGGCCGTCGGCAGGATCGTGACGCTGGCGAAGAACCAGCACTGCTGGATCCACTCGCGGGTCTGGAAGGGGCGCTTGAAGATCGCGCGCAGGACTTCCCAGGACAGCGTGGCGAGCCGGCCGACCTGGGTCAGGGCCGCGGTTCCGGGGAGCGTGCCAGTACCTCCGCTCACCACACCTCCCATGAAGTCGCCATTGACCTCCGAGTCTTCTCCACACCCGGTTCCCGCTTTTGGTTAGCGGTGTTCACTCACCGTTTCGGCAGTTCTCCTTCAGAAGTTGAGGGCGTGCGTCGCCGTGGCCCCGCCGTCCGCGACGAATTCCGCACCCGTGCAGTACGCGCTCTCGTCGCTGGCCAGGAACAGCACCAGCTTGGCGATGTCCTCGGGCTGCCCGACCCGCTTCAGCGCGACCTTCTTCCCGACGTACGACATGTCGACTTTCTGACCGCCCGCCGCGGTCTCGACCATCTTCGTGTCGATCGCGCCGGGGTGCACCGAATTGACGCGGATGTGCTTCTTGCCGAGCTCCATCGCCGCGACCTTGGTCATCCCGCGGATCGCGAACTTGCTCGCGGTGTAGGCGACGAGGTAGGGCATCCCGGCCAGACCCTCCACAGAGGACACGTTGACGATGGAGCCACCGCCGGCGGCGGTCATCGGTTCAACGACCGAGCGCATCCCGAGAAACGCCCCGATCTGGTTCACCCGGATCACGCGTTCGTAGTCGGCCAGCGTCGTCTGCGCGAGCTCGGAGAAATGCAGGATGCCGGCGTTGTTGACCAGCACGTTCGGGTGGCCGAACTCGGTGGTCGCGCGCTCGACCGCGGCGGCCCAGCCGTCCTCGTCGCCGACGTCGAGGTGCTGGTAGACGGCCTGCTCGCCGAGGTCGGCCGCCAGCTGCTTGCCCTCGTCGTCGAGGATGTCGGCGATCACCACCTTCGCGCCTTCGGCGACGAACGCGCGGGCGGCGGCCTCGCCCTGCCCGCGCGCGGCGCCGGTGATCAGGGCGATCTTCCCGTCCAGCCTCATGACTCTCCCAGGATCTCGGTGGCGGCGAACATCCGGGCGGGGTCCCGCTCGGCGAAGAACGCGCTGACCGACGTCTCGAGCTCGTCGAGGGACCAGCGCTGCTCGATCCGCGGCGCCCCGACCAGTGAGACGGCGCCGCCGTGGACGATGAACACCTGGCCGTTGACGTGCTCGGCCGCGGGCGAAGCGAGGTAGGCGACGAACGGGGCGACGTGCTCGACCGAGAGCGGATCGGCGCCGTCGGCAGGAGCGGCGCCGAACACGCCCTCGGTCATCGCCGTCCGCGCGCGCGGGCAGATCGCGTTGGCGCGGACGCCGTACTTGGCCAGGCCGCGGGCGGCCGACATGGTGAGCGCGGTGATACCCGCCTTCGCCGCGGCGTAGTTGGGCTGGCCGGGCGAGCCGATGAGGAACGCCTCGGACGCGGTGTTGACCAGCCGCCCGTACACCGGCGCGCCGTCCGCTTTGGACTTGTCGCGCCAGTGCTTCGCGGCGTTGCGGGACAACAGGAAGTGGCCACGCAGGTGGACGCGCAGCACGGTGTCCCAGTCGTCGTCGGACATCGAGAACAGCATCTTGTCGCGCAGCACGCCCGCGTTGTTCACCACGATGTCGAGACCGCCGAGGTCGAGCGCGGCTTCGGTGAGCGCGTCGGCCGTGGCCCGGTCGCCGACGTCGCCGGCGACCGCGACGGCCTTGCCCCCGGCCGCCTCGATCTCCGCGACGACGTCCTTCGGCTCGCTGATGTCGTTGACGACCACCGTCGCGCCGACGGCGGCGAGCGCGAGCGCTTCGGCCCGGCCCAGCCCCGCCGCGGCGCCCGTGACGATCGCCGTCCTGCCGGTCAAGCTCACCGCGGGGACCTCCTCGACGAGTCCTGGATGTCGGGCCTACAGTAGAATCTGTTCTCGTTCTAGGCAACCCTTTGGTGAACACTGCTAACTAGCGATGAACAGGGCATTCTTCGGACAACCCTTGATCGCACTGGTAACGCGTTCTACCTGGTCGGCCGGTACCGGGCCCGGGTGGATCACCAGTTCTTCCTCGTCGTCGAGGTCGAACACGTCCGGGGCGAGCCCCACGCACACCGCGTTCGCCTCGCACAGCAGCCGGTCGACACCGATCTCCATGCTTCCTCCGCCGCTCGAGCCCTGGTACAACTAGAACAGGTTCTACTGTAACGCCGGGAGCCGGTACGGCACCACAACGAGCCGGACCGGGTGGAGGTGACGGGTGCGGATCGACTACACGCTCCAGCAGCGCGCGCTGGCCGCGGAGCTTCGGGAGTACTTCGCCGAGCTGATGACGCCCGAACGGCGGGCGGGCCTCCGCTCGGGCGGCGGCGAGTACGGCGATGGCCTGGCGTACAAGGAGATCGTGCGGCAGCTGGGCAAGGACGGCTGGCTCGCGCTCGGCTGGCCGAAGGAGTACGGCGGGCAGGACCGGTCGATGCTCGACCAGCTGATCTTCACCGACGAAGCGGCGGTCGCCGGGGTGCCGGTGCCGTTCCTGACGGTGAACACCGTCGGCCCGACGATCATGCGCTACGGCACCGAAGAACAGAAGGCGTTCTACCTGCCGAAGATCGCCGCCGGCGAGCTGCACTTCTCGATCGGCTACTCCGAGCCGGAGGCCGGCACCGACCTGGCGTCGCTGCGGACGCGCGCCGAGCGCGACGGCGACGAGTACGTCGTCACCGGCCAGAAGATGTGGACGAGCCTGATCGAGTACGCCGACTACGTCTGGCTCGCGGTCCGGACCGACCCGGCGGCGAAGAAGCACCGCGGGCTGTCGATGCTCATCGTGCCGACGTCGGCTCCCGGGTTTTCCTGGACGAAAGTCCACACCGTGGCCGGCGCGGGCACCAGCGCGACGTACTACGACGGCGTGCGCGTGCCGGTGTCGGCGCGGGTCGCCGAGGAGAACGCGGGCTGGCCGCTGATCACCAACCAGCTCAACCACGAGCGGGTCGCGCTGACGTCGTCGGCACCGATCCGCAAGGCCCTCGCCGACGTGCTGGAGTGGGCGAAGGAGACCGGCGCGATCGACCGGGAATGGGTGCGGCTGCACCTGGCGCGGGTGCACGCCGGCGCGGAGTACCTGAAGCTGCGGAACTGGCGGATCGCCTGGGCGGCCGCGGCGAGCGAGCTCGGCCCGGCCGAGGCCTCGGCGACGAAGGTGTTCGGCACGGAGTTCGCGATCGAGGCCTACCGGCTGCTGATGGAGGTGCTCGGCGCGGCCGCCGTCGTCCGCGAAGGCTCGCCGGGGGCGCAGCTGGCCGGGCGGATCGAGCGGCTGCACCGGTCGGCGCTGATCCTCACCTTCGGCGGCGGCACCAACGAGATCCAGCGCGACATGATCGCCGCCACCGCCCTCGGCCTGCCCGTCACGCGCTAGGAGCGACGTATGGACTTCACCCCTTCCGAAGCGTCGGCCGACCTCGCCGCGCTGACCCGGCGGCTGCTGGCCGACAAGGCCACCCACGACCCGCACGGCACCGGCGGCTTCGACACCGTCTCGTGGACCGCGCTCGGCCAGGCCGGCGTGCTGGACGCGGCCCTGCCGTCGTCGCTGGGCGGCGGCGGGTTCGGGCTGCTCGAGCAGTGCGCGGTGCTGACCGAGATCGGCCGTGCGGTGGCGGCGGTCCCCTACCTGCCGTCGATCACGATGGCGGCGTCGGCGCTGGCGGAGTTCGGCACGCCGGAGCTGGTGGACCGCTGGGTGCTGCCGGTGCTGCGCGGCGAGCGGGTCCTGGCCGTGGCGCTGTCCGGGTTCACGGCTGCGGACGGCCGGGTGTCCGGTGCCGAGACGGCGGTGCCCTTCGCGGCTTTCGCGCACGGGTTCCTGGTCGCCGCCGCCGACGAGGTCTTCCTCGTCGACGCCGCGGCCGAGGGGGTCTCGGTGCAGCCGCAGCAGACCGTCGACCACGCGGACGCCGCCCTGCTTTCGCTGTCGGACACGCCCGGCGTGCCGCTGGGCGACATCGGTGAGTGGCTGCGCCTGCGCGGCACGGTCGGCGTGTGCGCCCAGCAGCTCGGCGTGGTCGAGCGGGCCCTGGAGCTGACCGCGGCGTACGCGGCCGAGCGGAAGCAGTTCGACCACGTGATCGGCGGCTTCCAGGCGGTTCGCCAGCGCCTCGCGGACGCGTACCTGGACGTCGAAGCGGTCCGCCTGACGACGCAGCAGGCGGCGTGGCAGCTGACCGCGGACATCCCGGCCGTCTCGGCCGCGGAAACGGTGGCGACGGCGAAGTTCTGGGCGGCGGAGGCCGGCCACCGCGTGGCCCACACGGCGGTGCACGTCCACGGCGGCGTCGGCATCGACGTCGACCACGTGGTGCACCGGTACTTCGCGGCGGCGAAACGCCTGGAGTTCCAGCTCGGCGCGGCCACCCACCAGCTGCTGGCGCTGGGCGACCTCCTCGCCGGGCGCGGTTAGCTCACCGCGTAGGTCCAGAACTCCTTCATCAGCGGAGTGGGCTCGGGGCTGGTCAGTTCGACCTGGGTGAGCAGCACCGAGACCGTGCCCGTCGCCGGGACCAGGTGCAGGGCCGTTCCCGCGCCGCCGATCCAGCCGTAGCGGCCCGGGACCTCCCAGGGTTCGTTCGGGTCGACGTCCACCGACCCGCCGAAGCCCCAGCCCTGGCCGTGCAGGAACGGCCGGGCCGCCGTCCGCTGGGCCGGCGTCAGGTGGTCGGTGGTCATCCGGTGGACCGACTCCGGCGTCAGCAGGCGGTGGCCGCCCGCGGTGCCTTCGTCGCGCAGGAACCTCGCGAACGCCAGGAGGTCGCCGGCCGTCGAGACGAGCCCGCCCGCCCCGGACGGGAACGGCGGCGGCGCGCTCCACCGGCCCTCGGGCGAGTCGGCCAGCCGCAGCCCGTCCTCGCCGCGGCGGTAGGCGCTGGTGAACCGGCCCAGCGCCGCGGTCGGCACGGTGAACCCGGTGTCGGCCATGCCCAGCGGCTCGAACAGCCGCTCCGCCAGGAAGTCCGGCAGCGGGCGGCCGGAAACCCGCGCGATCAGCACGCCCTGGAGGTCCGACGCCGTGTCGTAGAGCCAGCCCTCCCCCGGCTGGTGCAGCAGCGGCACCTGCGCCAGCGCCGCCAGCCACTCGTCCGGCGACAGCGCCCGCGGGGACGCCGCCGGGTGGCCCAGCACCTGCAGCAGCAGGTCGACCGCGGGCGGCGTCGCGCCCTCGGTGAGGCCGTAGCCGCACCGGAAGGTGAGCAGGTCGGCCACCGTGATCGGGCGGACGACGGGCACGACGTCGTCGACCGGGCCGTCCGGCGTCCGGACGACCACCGGCGACGCCAGCTCCGGCAGCCACCGCGCGACCGGGTCGTCCAGGGCCAGCGTCCCGTCGTCGACGAGCAGCATGGTCGCCGCGGCGGTGATCGGCTTCGAGAGCGACGCGATGCGGAACAGCGAGTCCCGCGCCATCGGCACGGTGCCCTCGGCATCGGCCGAGCCCACGGCCGCGGCCTCGACCTGTTCGCCGTGGGCGACGAGCGCCACCGCGCCCGGCAGGTCGGCGAGGTGACGGGTCAGCAGTTCGGTCAGGGTGGCCATGGTCAGTCCTGGGGGTTGATCGCGCGCAGCCGGCGCGGGCCGGTGTCGGGCCGGGACGGCGGGGCGCCCAGCACCAGGCGGGCGTTGGCGACGAAGGCGCCGTCCGGCGAGGCCAGGATCGGGTCCAGCACCAGCGACCGCACCTCCGGGTTGTCCTCGGCCAGCGCGGCCACGCGCAGCACCATGTCCTGCAGCGCGGCGAGGTCGGCCGGCTCGTCGCCGCGGTAGCCGGTCAGCAGCGGCGCCGTCCGCGGCTCGCGCAGCAGCGTCGCGGCGTCCACGTCGGTGAGCGGCACGGCCCGGTAGGCGCGGTCGCCGAGCAGGGTGCTGACCAGGCCGGACAGCCCGAACGACACGAGCGTGCCGAACGAGGGGTCGTCCTGCAGCCCGATCACGCACGACAGGCCCTTGGGCGCCATCCGCTGCACGTAGACCTCGTCGTCCCCGGAGACCTCGCGCAGGGTCTCGTAGGCGGTGCGCACCGAGTCCTCGGACGCCAGGTCGAGCCGGACGCCGGCCAGGTCGGGACGGCCGCGCAGCCGTTCGTCGACCGCCTTGAGCGTCACCGGGTAGCCCAGTTCGCCCGCCGCCGCGACCGCTTCCTCCACAGTGGACACGATGCGGAACGGCACGACATCGATGCCGTAGCAGTCGAGCAGCCGCACGACTTCGGCGTCGGAAAGCAGCGTCGTCTTGCCGGCGGCGGCCTCGAGGAGCTCGCGCACGATGCCTTGGGCCTGTTCGGTGTGGATGCCCTGCGGGCGGATCAGCGTGCCCTGCGGGCGTTGCCGCCACGCCGCGTACCGCACGACCCTGGCCAGGGCGTTCACCGCGCGTTCGGGGCTCGGGTACGACGGGATCGAGCCCCGCGTCGGCACGCCGTCGCCGGACAGGACCGCGAGTTCGTCCGGGACGCCTTCGGCGGCGAGGAACGTCGAGACGATCGGCTTGCGCTGCCCCAGTTCGACGACGGTTTCCCGCAGGGCGCGCGCGTACGCGGTGCCGGGGATGGCGATCGGCGGCGCGAACACGACGACGAGCGCGTCGGTCTCCGGCGAGGTGAGGGCTTCGCGGACGGCCTTGGCGAACTCTTCCGGCGGCGCCTGCGGGCCGACGTCCACCGGGTCCGACGCCAGCCGCAGGCCCTGCATCCGCGCGGTGTCGGCGGCCAGCAGCCCGATCGCGCTGGAGTTGCCGACGATGGCCACCCGCGGCCCGGCGGGCAGCGGCTGGTGGGCGAAGACGAGCGCGGTGTCGAACAGCTGCGCCAGCGACTCCACCCGCACGACCCCGGCCTGTTCGAACAGCGTCTGGACGCTGGCCTCGTCGATCTCCGTCGACGTCGCCGCCAGCTGGGGCCGGACCGCGTGCCGCCCGGACTTGACCGCGACGATCGGCTTCGTCCTGGCGAGCCGCCGGGCCAGCCGCGCGAACTTGCGCGGGTTGCCGAAGGACTCGAGGTACAGCAGCACGAGGTCGGTGTCCGGGTCGGTTTCCCAGTACTGGAGCAGGTCGTTGCCCGAGACGTCGGCGCGGTTGCCCGCCGAGACGAACGTCGACAGGCCGAGGCCGCGCGCTTCGGCGTCGGCGAGGATCGCGGTGCCCAGCGCGCCGGACTGGCAGAAGAAGCCGGTGCGCCCGCGGCCCGGCAGCCGCGGCGCGAGGGTGGCGTTCAGCCGGATCCCGGGCGCGGTGTTCAGCACGCCGAGGGCGTTCGGGCCGACCACGCGCATGCCGTGCGCCCGTGCTTCGCCGACCAGCCGCAGCTCGGCGTGCAGGCCGTGCGGCCCGGCCTCGGCGAACCCGCTGGACAGGATCAGCAGCGTCTTGACGCCCTTCGCCAGGCAAGCGTCCAAAACGGACTCGACGGACTCGGCGGGCACCGCGACGACGGCCAGGTCGACCGGGTCCGGGATGTCCAGCACCGACGGGTACGCGCGGACGCCGCGGACCGAGCGGTGTTCCGCGTTGACCGGGTAGACGGTGCCGGTGAACGCGGCGACCAGCAGGTTTGCGAAGGCGACGTGCCCGACCTTGCCGGGCTCGGTGGACGCGCCGATCACGGCGACCGAGGTCGGGTGCAGCAGGTTGTGCACGCTGCGGGCCTCGGCGGCCTGCTCGCGGGAGCGCGCGACGGCGAGGGACTCCTCGGTCGCGTCGATGTCGAACTCCAGGTGCAGCACGCCTTCCTCGAATTCGCGGCTGACCTGGTACCCGGCGTCGCGGAAGACCCGCACCATGGCGGCGTTCTCGGCGAGCACCTCGGCGACGAACCGGCGCAGCCCGCATTCGGACGCGGCCGCGGCGAGGTGCTCGAGCAGGATCGAGCCGAGCCCGCGGCCCTGGTGGACGTCGCTGACGACGAAGGCGACCTCCGCCGACGGCCCGTGGTCGAGCCGTTCGTAGCGGCCGACGGCCACGATGTCGTCGCCCAGGAACGCGGCGAACGCGACCCGGTCGTGGTGGTCGACCGTGGAGAAGCGCTTCAGGTCCTTCTCGGGGATGCGGGGGTAGGCGCCGAAGTAGCGGAAGTAGCGGGTGCGCTCGGAGAGCTTCGCGTGGAAGGCGACCAGGCCGTCGGCGTCGGTGGGCACGATCGGGCGCAGGTGGACGGTGCCGCCGTCGGACAGCACGACGTCGGCCTCCCAGTCGCGGGGGTAGTCGAAGGGGTCCCGGACGGCCATGGTCAGTCCCTGGGGTCGTCCGGGTCGAGGCCGTGCAGCGGGAAGACGGCCCGGCGGGTGTCCCGGACGGCGATGTCGACCGGGTCGTCCTCGCCGTCGCCCCACGGCTTGAACCCGGTGTCGCGGTCGTCGGACATGGTCTGCGGGAGCTCGGCGTGCGGCGCGGCCTTGGTGACGGTTTCCCGCCAGCCGGGCGGCAGCGGCGTCGCCGGGTCGACGTCCCGGTCGAGGACGGTGGCGAGCAGGTGCGTCCAGGACCGCGGAACGACCCGGATCAGCTGGTAGCCCCCGCCGCCGACGGCGATCCACTTGCCGCCGGCGTAGGTCTCGGCGAGGTCGCGGAGGGTGGCGTAGATGGTGCGGTGGCCGTCGACGGAGAGGGAGAGGTCGGCCAGGGGGTCTTCTTCGTGCGAGTCGACCCCGCACTGGGTGAACAGCAGCTGCGGTTCGAAGTCGGCGAGGAGGGACGGGACGACGGCGTTGAAGGCCCGCAGCCACCCGGGGTCCTTCGTGCGCGGCGGCAGCGGCACGTTGACGGACGTGCCGTCGGCCTTCCCGCGGCCGGTCTCGGCGGAGTAGCCGGTGCCGGGCCAGAGCGTGAAGGGGTGCTGGTGCATCGAGATGGTGAGGACGCGGGGGTCGTCGTAGAAGGCGGTCTGCACGCCGTCGCCGTGGTGGACGTCGGTGTCGATGTAGGCGATGCGGTCGAAGCCGTGGTCGAGCAGCCAGGAGATGGCGACGGCGCAGTCGTTGTAGACGCAGAAACCGGCGGCCCGGTCCGGCATGGCGTGGTGCAGCCCCCCGGCGATGTTGACGGCCCGGTTCACTTCACCCTCGGCGACCTTCCGGGCGGCGAGCAGCGTGGAGCCGACGACGAGCGCGGAGGCGTCGTGCATGTCGGGGAAGACGGGGTTGTCGGAGGTCCCGAGCCCATGCCCGACGTCCCACCCGACGAGAGGAGCCTCCCGCACGGCGGCGAGGTATTCGGGGGCGTGGATCCGCAGGAGCTCTTCGTCCCCGGCCCCGGTGGGGACGAGCAGGGGGACGTCTTGAAGGACGCCGAGCTCGGTGGCCAGCCGGACGGTGAGCTCCAGCCGGACGGGATTGAAGGGATGATCCCCGCCCAGGTCATAACCGAGAAGGGCACGATCCCAAACAACGACCGGCGACATGCGGTCGACTCTAGTGCCGATCGAGGGGATCCGTGGAGTGGAAGGCGGCTGAGCTGGGCTGGGTGCGGGTTGGGGCTGGGTGCGGGTTGGGGCTGGGTGCGGGTTGGGCCGGCCGGCTCGGCCCAGCCCGGGTCGGCCCGCCTCGACCTGGCGCAGCGGGGCCGCTTCAGGTCAGGTCGGGCCGGCTCGGCTCGGCTGGACTCGGCCAGCCATGCGCGGCCCGGCTCGCCCCGGCTCGGCTCGGCCGGGCTCGGCTCGGCCGGGCTCGGCCAGCCACGCGCGGCCCGGCTCGCCCCGGCTCGGCTCGGCCGGGCTCGGCTCGGCCGGGCTCGGCCCGGCTCGTTATGAGCGACCGCGGCCCCAAGCCGGGGTGGCCCGAGCCGACTCGGCCGAGCGCTGCCGACTCGGCCGAGCGTCTGTTCCCCGGCCGGGGAACAGGCGACCGCAGCTCAGGCCGCCCCCTCCCGTCCGACCCGGCCTGGCTCAGCCGGGGATGTTGCCCGTCGCTGCCGGGCGCTGTGGGTCTCGGGACCAGTGGGACCACGAACCCGCGTACAGGCCCGCGCCCGGGTGGCCCGCCAGCTCCAGGGCCAGGACCACCGAACTGGCCGTCACCCCGGAACCGCAGTACGCCGCCACCGGCTCGCCCGGGCGCAGGCCCAGGTTCGCGAACCTCTCCGCCAGCTCGGCCGGTGGCCGCCAGCGGCCGTCCTCTCCGAGGTGGGCCGAGAACGGGGCGTTCACCGCTCCCGGGATGTGGCCCGCGCGGGGGTCCACCGGCTCCGTCTCGCCCGCGTAGCGCGGGGTTGCGCGGGCGTCCAAGAGCAGGCCGTCGCGGGCCAGGGCCGCTGCTTCGTCCGCGTCCAGGACCGGCATGGCTCCCGGATGGACCGTGATGTCACCCGGCTCCGGGTGCACCTCGTCCTTGCTCACCGGCTGCCCCTCGGCCGTCCACGCTGCGTAACCGCCGTCGAGGACCGCCACCTCTTCGTGGCCCGCCCAGCGCAGGAGCCACCACGCCCTCGCCGCCACCGAGCCGTCCGCGTCGTCGTAGGCCACCACCGGGACGCCCGTCCGTACGCCCGCCGCGCGCAGGTCGCGCTGCAGGTCGGCCGGGTCAGGCAACGGGTGGCGGCCGCCCTCGCCCGGCTTGCCGGCGAGCACGCTGTCCAGGTCGGTGAACACCGCGCCGGGCAGGTGGCCCTCTCGGTAGGACTCGGCACCCGGCGGACCGGCGAGCCGCCAGCGGACGTCGAGGACCACGGGACGGTCACCGGGCGGGCCGGCCAGCGCAGCGGCGAGGTCGGTGGTGCTGATCAGCGGACGCATGCCTCCCATCTTCCAGCCGCCGGCCACCCGGCCGCGCCGGGGTGCGGACATATCTCCCACCGGCGAGTTGTTACTCCCGAGGCCCGCCGCCGCTGCCCGGGTCAACGACTACGATGAGCAACGCGGACGAAGGGGACAGCGTGAACGATCTCATCGACACCACCGAGATGTACTTGCGTACGATTTACGAGCTCGAAGAAGAAGGTGTCGTTCCGCTGCGCGCCCGCATCGCCGAGCGCCTGCAGCAGAGCGGCCCGACCGTGAGCCAGACCGTCGCCCGGATGGAGCGCGACGGGCTGGTCGTGGTCGCCGACGACCGGCACCTCCAGCTGACCGACCACGGCCGGGAACTGGCCATCGCCGTGATGCGCAAGCACCGCCTCGCCGAACGCCTCCTCGTCGACGTGATCGGGCTCGAGTGGGAGCACGTGCACAACGAGGCGTGCCGGTGGGAGCACGTGATGAGCGAGGCCGTCGAGCGCAAGCTGGTCAAGCTGCTCGACCACCCGACCACCTCCCCGTACGGCAACCCGATCCCCGGCCTGGACAAGCTGGGCGACGGCGACCCCGCGCCGCCCGCGGAGGCCGACCTGGTCCGGCTCGACGAGTTCGCCCGCACCGGCGGCGGCCGCGTCGAGATCCGGCGCATCGCCGAGCACGTCCAGCTGGACGAGTCGCTGATGACCGAGCTCAAGTCCGTCGGCATCGTGCCCGGCGGCACGGTCACCGTCGGCAAGGCCAACGGCGGCACCATCGAGGTCACCGGCGGGGACACCACCGCCCAGGTCGCCAGCTCCGCGCTGCACGCCGTCCTGGCACAGGCCCGATGAGCCCCGCTTCGGACGCCGTGGCGGCGTTCCGCACGATCCACGGCACGGCGCCGGCCGGCGTCTGGTCGGCGCCCGGCCGCGTCAACCTGATCGGCGAACACACCGACTACAACGACGGCTTCGTGCTGCCGTTCGCCCTGCCCCACCGGCTCGCCGCGGCGGCTTCGCCCCGCGAGGACGGCGTGCTGTCCGTGGCCACCCTGGGCGACGACGGCCAGCTCCAGCGCTCCGGCGAGCTCAAGATCGCCGACCTGGCGCCGGGCAGCGTCGACGGGTGGGCCGCGTACCCGGCGGGCGTCGCCTGGGTGCTGCGCGACCAGGGCTTCGCGAACGGGGCCGACCTGGTGATCGCCGGGGACGTGCCGTCCGGGGCGGGCCTCTCCTCCTCCCACGCGCTCGAGTGCGCGGTGTCCCTGGCGCTGCTCGGGCTGGCCGGTCTGGAACTGGACGGCAGCCGCGCCGACGTCCCGACGCGGCCCCAGGTCGCGCGGTGGGTGCAGCGGTCGGAGAACGATTTCGTCGGCGCGCCCACCGGCCTGCTCGACCAGACGGCCTCCCTCTGCTGCACCGAGTCCCACGTGCTGTTCCTCGACGTGCGGTCGGGCGAGCAGGAGCAGGTGCCGTTCGGCCTCGCCGAGGCCGGGCTGCAGGTGCTGATCATGGACACCCGCACGAAGCACTCGCACGCCGAAGGCGGGTACGGCGAGCGCCGCCGCGGCACCGAGCGGGCGGCGGAGCTGCTCGAGGTGAAGGCGCTGCGCGACATCACCCCCGAAGGTCTCTCCGACGCCCTCGACCGGCTGCCCGCGGACCTCGTGCCGCTGGTGCGGCACGTCGTCACCGAAAACCAGCGGGTGCTCGAGACGGTCGAGCTGCTGCGCGCCGGGCGCCTGGCCGAGATCGGGTCGTACCTGGACGCCTCGCACGTCAGCATGCGCGACGACTACCGGATCTCCACGCCCGAGCTGGACCTCGCGGTCGACTCGGCGCGCGCGGCCGGCGCGCTCGGCTCGCGGATGACCGGCGGCGGCTTCGGCGGCTCGGCGATCGCGCTGGTCCGCGACGCCGACCTGGAGCGGGTCAAGGACGCTGTCGAGGCGGCGTACGAGAAGGCCGGCTACCGGCGGCCGCGGATGTTCACCGCCGTGCCTTCGCGCGGCGCCGGCCGCGACGAGCTCTGAGGCCGCGCGGGTCCGCCCGGGGCAACCCCCGCGCGGACCCGCGCGTCGGCTAGGGGGAAGACTGTGGCCCACAGTCACCCTCGGCAGGAAGGCCTGGATGTGTCGGAGCAGAGCAACGCCCTGAAGCTGGTCGTGACGGGCGGAGCCGGGTACGTCGGAAGTGTGTGCGCCGCGCGGCTGGTCGAAGCCGGGCATCAGGTCACCGTCGTCGACGACCTGTCCACCGGGCACGCCGACGCCGTCCACCCGGACGCGCGGTTCATCGAAGGCGACGCCGCCGAAGTGGCGGGCAGCCTGCTGCGCGAGGGCTTCGACGGCGTGCTGCACTTCGCGGCGAAGTCGCTGGTGGGCGAGTCGATGACGGAGCCGGCGAAGTACTGGGAAGGCAACGTCGTCACCTCGCTGCGGCTGCTCGAGGCCATGCAGGAGCACGGCACGCCCCGGCTGGTGTTCTCCTCGACGGCGGCGACCTACGGCGAGCCGGAGCAGTCGCCGATCCCGGAGACGGCGCCGACGCGCCCGACCAACACCTACGGCGCCACGAAGCTCGCCATCGACGCGGCGATCACCAGCTTCGCCGGCGCGCACGGCCTGGCGGCGGTGAGCCTGCGCTACTTCAACGTCGCGGGCGCGTACGGCGCCTTCGGCGAGCGCCACACCACGGAAACCCATTTGATTCCTCTCGTTCTGCAGGTCGCTTCGGGCGACCGCGACCGCATCCAGATCTACGGCGACGACTACCCGACGCCGGACCACACGGCGGTGCGCGACTACATCCACGTCGTGGACCTCGCGGACGCGCACCTGCTGGCGCTGAAGCACGCCACCGCGGGCGAGCACCGGATCTACAACCTGGGCAATGGCACGGGGTTCTCCGTTCTCGAGGTGATCGAGGCCTGTCGCGAGGTGACCGGCCACCCGGTGCCGGCGGCGGTCGCGCCGCGGCGGGCGGGTGACCCTTCGGTGCTCGTGGCCGCCAGTGACCGGGCTCGTGAGGAGCTCGGGTGGAAGCCGGAGCGGACCGAGCTGGCCGGGATTGTTCGGGACGCTTGGGAGTTCACGCAGTCGCGGCGGGGCTGATTGACGGGGTGGGCCGGCGGCGGTTGGGCTCTTGAGGGCCCGGGCCGCCGGTCCGCCTGTTGTTCGGTGCCGGCCGCGGTGGGTGGGGCCTGACGGCAGGTAGTGGCTCTGCGCGGTGCGGCCGCTTCTTCGGCACTCGTGGCCGCGGGCGACTGGGGGGGTGAAGAGCCAGTCGCCCCGGCGCCCAGCTCGCACACGCAGCCAACCCTCGACACTCCCGGCCACCGACAGCGGCCCCACGAGGGGCGGACGAGCAACCGGTACTCGCAGCCGACGGCGATCGGGCGCGTGAAGAGTTCGCTGCCGCCGCGCTCAGGCTCACGCCCGCCGCTACCCGGCCAGGCGTGTGAGCTAGCAGCCTCGACGCCCCGGCCCGTGTGCACCGCGAGCTCGCGGCACTCCCAACCGCCGACGGTAGCCGCGGCGCGTCGGCGGATCCGCCGGAACTCGCAGCAGCCGGAACCGGGCACGCGAACAGCCAACCGCCTCCGCGCCTCTGCCGCCGGCGGCAAGGGCGCCGGGGTTTCCCGCACCGGCCCCGGATGAGCCGAGCACCCGCTGTCCTTAGTGGACACTGGCGCGGAAAGCCGGCGGGTGCGGGCGGCAGGGCTCGTCAGGCCACCTTGCCTACGTCGAAATCCGCGGGCTCCAGGCCGAAGCCCGCCAACGGGCCCGCTGCCGCCGCGGCCAGGCCGTGGATTACCTCTGGGGGTGTTCCGGTGTTCAGGACCCTTCTCAACAGCGATGCCAGCACGTGGCCCGGTGCCGCCTCCAAAGCGTTGTCCAGTGCCATTCCCGCGAATGCTCCGTCTCCGCGGAGGTAGGCCGTGAAGCCCAGGAGGGCCGCCGGTTCCGCTCTGTGCGGGGGTGGGATTTCGCGGACCAATGTCAGCCAGAGGTGCTCCGCCTCCCGGGCCTGGGCCGTCGCCGGGGGGACGGCCATTGCCAAGCACAGGTCGCGGATTTCGGGCAGCTTCAACGCGCTTGCCAGCAGGACCGCTTCCTCGTCCGTCAATGGCCCTTCGCCTCGGCGATGGCGCTCGAACGCCGCGCGGACCGCCGAGGCCGCGTCGTTGACGCGCGTTGCCTCCGGCCATGGGGAGGATCTCAAGCCGGACAAGCGATCCGCGCGGCGGGCCAGTGCTTCCGGCGACCTCGGGGCCAGCAGTGCTTCCAGCTCCTCGCGGCTTTCGAACGCCACCGTTCCGCACTCCGTCGCGGCCGCCGCCGCGACCGTTGCGCGCAGGTCCGGCAGCTCGCCCGCACATTCTTCGCTGCGGTAGCACGCCCACGGGGCGCCCGTCTTGATGGCGGGCGTCCACAGCGCGTGCAGGACCGGGAGGCCGGACTCCCCCAGCTCCCGCACCAGGTCTTCGATGAAACTCGCGTGGGGCGGCGGCTTTCCCGGTCTTCGCCGCCCGCCGACGATCACCAGGGTGACGCCGACGTGGCCGCGCGCGGCGAACTTGCCTGCCATGGCCCGGGCTTGGCGGGCCCGGTGTTCGCGGTGGGGCAGGTTTCCGCGCAGGACCAGGCCCGGGCAGTCGCCTGGGTACCGGTGGCCGAGCAGGACTACGGACTTCGCGGGCCGGAAGCCGATCAGGTACGGGAGCGCCGCCAGCAGCTGCGCCGGGTTCCGGAGGTCGGCCGGGGTGGTTGTGGTCATGCCTCCACTGTGGGGCAGAACGGGGCCGGATGGGCCGGTGGCCCGAAATCTGTGGATGGCGGGGGCCGATGTGGACGGAATCCGCCCGGCGGCGGCCGGGCGGGTGGTTCCTGTCGGTGGGGCGGGCTATGCTGCCCGGCCCCCACCGGCCGGCTCCCGATCACCTTCGGGGACAGCGGAACCCGGCTCAGCCGCAGTGCTCGAACCCGCTCTCGTAGCTGTTGGCGCCCACCGAGCCGCCCCACTTCACGCAGGTCGAATCCGCGGTCTTCTTGACCGGTCCGGCGTAGTAGGTGAAGCTGCCGGAATCGGTCACCCGGGCCGAACCCTGGACTTCGAGGAACGCCGAGACGTCGCTGGCCGTGCCGAGCGAGATGGCCTTCAGCGTGGTCACGCAGTTCGCCTTGGTGGACGCGTTGTACAGCAGGTAGGCCGTGCCCGAGGAGTTGGCCAGCGCCTGCTGGTCCACGACGTCGAAGCCGTCGCCGCACACCTCGTCGGCCGAGTACGGGTTGCCGCCGC
The DNA here is from genome assembly GCF_053601335.1 of Amycolatopsis sp. NPDC004747. Classification (NCBI taxonomy): domain Bacteria; kingdom Bacillati; phylum Actinomycetota; class Actinomycetes; order Pseudonocardiales; family Pseudonocardiaceae; genus Amycolatopsis; species Amycolatopsis sp. NPDC004747. The sequence continues at coordinate 66,219 of NZ_JBSGBQ010000011.1, forward strand.
AGCCGTTCTTGCTCGTGAAGCCCGTCTTGCCGTAGTACGGCACGGCGACGCCGTTCAGCTTCGCCTTCTGCACGATGCCGTTGAGGCTCTCCTCGAAGTGCAGGTGCGGCCCGGTGACGCCGCCGGTCGCGCCGGCCTTGCCGATTTCCTTGCCACCGGCCACGGAAGCGCCGACGGAGACTTCCTGCAGCGACAGGTGCGCGTACCGGGTCCTCCAGCCGCCGCCGTGGTCGACCTCGATCCACTTGCCGTAGCTGGTGGAGCCCTTGTCCTCCACGCGGGTGACGGTGCCGGACGCCGCCGCGAGCACCGGCATGCCGGTGATGCCGTCCTTCTGGAAGTCCACGGAGTACTGCGGGTTGTGATCGTCGTACGTCGCGGCGGTCACGGTGACCCCGCACTTGAAGGGCACCTGGAAGTTGGGCGCGGCCGAGGCGGTCGCCTGGCCGGCGAGGGTGAGGCCGAGCGCGGGCAGCGCCGCGGCGGCGGCGAGCAGGGCGAGCCGTCGCAACCTGGACATGGGGGAACCTCCTGTACAAACGGGACAACTTGACTCCACGAAGGGAAGTCCCCGTCGGTACATTTTCCGTACAAGCACCCGCGGAGGACTGCCGAAATGACGACCCGACCGGCCGCGTTGCCCCGCGCCCAGGGCTGGTTGCGCTGGGCGCTCGTCGCGGTGCCGATGGTTTCCGCCATGCCCCGCGCGGACCTGCGCGCCTGGATCCTGATCGGGCTCACCCTGGCGCTGTCGATCCCGCTGCTGTGGATCCACGAGGCCCGCGTCCGGCCGCTGACGACCGCGCTGCCCCTCGGCGTGATTGCCACCACCGGCGCGCTCTGGGTGCTCCTGCCGAGCAGCTGGGTGTCGGTGGCGATGTTCAGCACCACGTTCTTCGTCGTGCTGCGGCAGTCCAGGGCGCCGATCGTGCTGGCGGTCGGGCTCGACGTCGTGGCGGTCACCCTCGGGGCCGTCCGCTACCACGTGTGGCAAGGCGCCCTGTCGACGTACGCCGTCCTCGCGGTGGTGGTGCTGATGGGCCTGAACCGGCGGGCCCGCCTCGCCCGCCTCGAGCAGACCGAACTGGCGCTGGCCCGCGCGCAGACCGCCAACGAGGAGCACGCCCGCGCGGCCGCACTCGCCGAACGCGCCCGCATCGCCCGCGAGCTGCACGACGTCCTGGCGCATTCGCTCGCCGGGCTGGCGCTGAACCTGCAGGGCGCGCGGCTGATGCTGGTGCGCGACGGGGCGAGCCCGGACGCCGTCGCCCAGATCGAACGGGCGCAGACGCTGGCCGCGGAAGGCCTCGCCGAAGCCCGGAAGGCCGTCGCCGCGCTGCGCGAGGACGCCGTCGGTGTCGAACGCGCGATCGCGGACCTCCTCGCCGCCTACCGGCTCGACAGCGGCGCCCGCGCGGACCTCGCGGTCGAAGGCGAGCCGCGTGCGCTGGCCCCGGCGGTCGGCACCGCGCTGGTCCGCGCGGTGCAGGAGGCGCTGGCCAACACCCGCAAGCACGCCGCGCACGCCGCGGTGGACGTCACGCTCGGCTACACCGACGGATCGGTGGAGCTGACCGTCACCGACCGGCAGGGCAGGCGCCCGCCGGACGCGCCGGCCGCAGGCTACGGTTTGCGCGGGATGGGCGAACGGGTCGCGCTGCTCGACGGTCGCCTGGAGAGCGGCCCGGGGGAGGACGGATGGCGGATTCACCTGACGGTGCCGGCGTGACGCTGCGTGTCGTGCTGGCCGACGACCAGGCGGTGGTCCGGGAAGGCCTGGTCACGCTGCTCGGGCTGCTGCCCGGCGTCGAGGTGGTCGGCGCCGCCGCCGACGGCCTGGCCGCGCTCGACCTCGTCGCCGCGCACCACCCCGACGTCGTGCTGGTGGACCTGCGGATGCCGCGCTGCGACGGGGTGGCGACCACCGAGCGGATCCGCGCCGAGCACCCGGGCACCGAGGTCGTCGTGCTCACCACCTACGCCGACGACGAGTCGCTGCTGGCCGCGCTGCGGGCCGGCGCCCGCGGGTTCCTGACCAAGGACGCCGACGCCGAGTCCATCGCGCGGGCGCTGCGCTCGGCCGCCGCCGGTCAGTCCACAGTGGACGGGGAGCTGCAGCGGCGGCTCGTCGAAGCCGCCGCCCGCAGCACCCCGCCACGGGTCGCGGAGGTCGAAGGGCTGACCGCCCGCGAAGTCGAGGTGCTCCGGCTGATCGCGGCGGGCCTGTCGAACACCGAGATCGCCCGCACCCTGGTGGTCAGCGAGGCGACCGTGAAGACCCACGTGAACCACCTGTTCGCCAAGGCCGGGCTGCGCGACCGCGCGCAGGCGGTCGCGTTCGCCTACCGGGCGGGCATCGCCGGCTGACCGGTCAGGTCGCGGGCGGGATGTTCGCGTTGTGGTGGAAGACGTTCCGCGGGTCGTACACCGCCTTGATCCGGGCCAGCCGCTCGTACTTTTCGGGGCCGTACGACGTCCGGACGCGGTCGGCCTCGTACTCGGCCATGAAGTTGACGTAGCCGCCCGCGTTGTCCGACAGCGGCGCCAGCGCCGCCCAGAACTCCCGCACCCAGGCCCGGTCGGCCGCGAACGGCTCCGGCTCGGGGGCGATCGCGGCGATGTTCACGGCCAGGCAGGTCCGCCGGGTCCCGCCGAACGCCGTACCGTCGTCGGCGGCCGCGAACGCCCCGCGCAGCGCGAAGACCGGCATGATCGACATCGGCGAGCTCTTGCGCGGCAGGAAGTCCGCGATCACGTCGATGACCTCGTCGGTGAACCCGTCGGCGAAGGCCGCCTTTTCGTAGCCGAGGATGCCCCACGGCGCGGCGCCGTCGATCATCTTCTGCAGTTCGACGTACGGCATCGGCGAGACGAACTCGAACAGCGGTGCCGGCCCCGACCGCGCCGGCCGGATCGCCTCGGCGTGCTGCTCCTCCCCCGCGAATCCGGCGATCACCAGTGCGTAGCCGGGCCGGAAGTGGTGGGCTTCGGGCACGAACGGCGCGGGCGGCGCGTTGAGCCCGGCGACGAGCACGCCCATGTCGTCGGGCAGCGTCTCGAGCACTTCGCGAGCCTGGCGCAGCGCGGCCACGCCGTCCTCGAGCCCCCAGAAGAACAGTCCCACGTGGACGATCGGGCCGACCGGGTGCAGCCGGAACTCGAACTCGGTGACGACGCCGAAGTTGCCACCGCCGCCGCGCAGCGCCCAGAACAGGTCGGCGTGCTCCTCGGCCGACGCGCGCAGGATCTCGCCGTCGGCGGTGACGACCTCGGCCGAGAGCAGGTTGTCGCAGGACAGGCCGTGCTTGGCGGTGAGCCAGCCGAACCCGCCACCGAGGGTGAGGCCACCGACACCGGTGTGGCTGACCGTGCCGCCCGGCACCGCGAGCGCGTGCGCCTGCGTGGCGGCGTCGAGTTCCGCCCAGGTCGTCCCGCCGCCGCAGCGCGCGGTCCGGTGCTCCGGGTCGACCGTGATCGCATTCAGGGAGCTCAGGTCGAGGCAGAGGCCACCGTCGACGACCGCGGCGCCGCCGAAGTTGTGCCCGCCGCCGCGCACCGAGACGTCGAGGCCGGCTTCGCGGGCGTACGCGAGCGCCTTCGCCACGTCCTCGGGCCCGGCGGGCCGCACCACCACCGCGGGGCGCCGGTCGATCTCCCCGTTCCAGACCGACCGTGCGGTGTCGTAGCCGGGGTCGCCGTCGGTCAGCACGGCTCCGGACAGCTGGGTGCGCAGGCTCTCCAAGGTGGGCTCGGCGGTCGAGGTCATGGCGGGTCCTCTCGCAGCGGATAGAACGCCGGTTAGTCGCCTGACCTGCGAAAATCGTTACACCGGGTCACCCTCACCGCGGAAAGCGACGAGCCGCTGCGTGAACCCGGCTTCGACCAGCCTGCCGAACGCCCGCTCGACACCGGGCGGGACGCGCTGCGGGATCGCGAAGCCCCGCTCGGCGTACTCGGTGATCCGCTGCGTCTCGCCGACGAGCATGCCGATGACGCGCTCAGCCTCCTCACAGCTGTCGACGTAGTCCTCCAGCGAGACGCCCTTCGCCGCGCAGACGACGTCGGCTTCGGGCCACAGCCGCTTGGCCGTCGCGTACGCCCGGCGCTGCTGGTAGGGCCGCGAAACGAGCGTCACGGTCCGGACCGCGATCCCCCGCTCGGCGAGCAGCCGGCGGGTGAACACGATGTTCTCCCCGGTGTTGCGGGCCTCGGGTTCGACCAGGATCGCCTCGTCCGGCACCCCCAGCTCGAGGGCGATCTCGCGGTAGTGGACCGCTTCGCCGCGCGGGAAGCGCTCGACCGTCGTCGGGGCGTTGGCGCCGGTGAAGACGAGCAGCGGGAAGCAGCCGGCGTGGAACAGCTCCGCCGCGTGCGCCGCCACGCCGGGATCGCGGCTGCCGAGCCCGATCCCGACGTCCGACCGCCGCGGTTCGTGCCGCAGGCGGTGGTAGTCCCACAGCGTGCGGACGTCGGCCCGGAGGTGCTCCGGCAGCATCAGCCGAACGCGGCCCGCAGCGCCGGCTTGCCGCCCGTGACCGGGAGCGTGACCGACGACTTCGTGAGGTCGAGCGCGAGCCCCGCGCCCGGCTTCGGCCGCAGCGTGTAGTCGTGGTCGCTCGAGGCGAGCAGGAACTCCAGCCGGTGGCCGGCCGCGAGGACGTAGTCCTTCGGCATCAGGCCGACGCCGATCCGGTAGGTCTGCCCCGGCGTGATCGGCTCGGTGCGGGCCGGCGACGTGCGGTTCTGCGGGTCGGTCCAGCCGCGGCTGATCACGTGGGACGTGCCGTCGGGAGCGCGGTCGAGCAGGATCGCCGAGACGTTCGCCGCGGGCCGGTCGAACGCCAGCGCCAAGTCGGCGTGCGCGGTGCCGGAGAGGCGTACGGACTGCTTCGCCGCCGGAGTCGCGTACAGCAGCCGGTTGCCGGAGGAGGCGAGGCCGGCCAGCTGCTCGATCGTCTTCGACGAGTCGTCCGCGAGGGTTTCGGTGGCCGCGGTGCCCGGGACCGGGTTGCGGGTATCGATCGTGCCCTTCGACCGGCCGCCCGGCCACGGGTACACGCGGACGTCGGCGGTGCCCGGCGCCGGCCAGTCGGCCTCGTCGGCCCACGACTTGTCCTCGCGCTGGATCGTCGCCTTCGGCTCGTTCTGGATGCCGTTGTCGATGCCGTAGAGGTAGTGCGACATCCACTTGTTCAACGTCGCGAGCCAGACGTCGCGGCGCAGCGAGTACGGGTCCGCGTGCCCGGACTGGTGCAGCCAGATCTTGTGCTCGACGCCGCGGGCCTTGAGCGCCTCGTACCAGGTGGCGACCTGATCGGTCTTGACGTTCCAGTCGTTGAGGCCGTGCACCGCGAGCACCGACGCGTGCACCTTGCCGACGTCGTTGCGGTAGTTGCGGACGTCCCAGAACGGCGTGTAGTCGCCGGTGACCCGGTCCTGGTCGCGGGTCAGCCCGTCGATCACCGGGCGGCAGACCTGCCGGTCAGCGCGGGTGTAGACGTATTCGGCGAGCACGTCGGCGTCTTCGCCCTGGTACCCGCCGGCCGCGACGACGGCGCCGTCGTTGCGGTAGTACTCGTACCAGCTGGAGATGGCCGCGATGGGCACGATCGTCTCGAGGCCTTCGACGCCGGTGCTCGCGACGGCGTTGGGGAGCGTCCCGTTGTAGGAGACGCCCATCATGCCGGTCTTGCCCGTCGTCCAGTCCGCCTTCGCCGCGACGCCGTTCGCGTCGCGGGCGGAGGTCCGGCCGTTGAGCCAGTCGACGACCGAGCGGGCGCCGATCGTCTCGTTGACGTCCCCGGTGGTCGGGCAGCCGGTCGAGAGGCCGGAGCCGAGCGACTCGCCGTAGACGACGGCGAACCCGCGCGCGGTGAAGTAGTCCTGGTAGCGCCAGGTGATCGGGGCGGCCGGGCCGACGCCCTGCGCGGCGACGCGCGGGCCTTCCGGGCCGCGGGCGTACCCCGGCGCGGACAGCTCGACGTCGACGTCGTGGTTCGCGACGTCGTTGCCCCCGGCGTAGTACGGGCTGGCCTGGTAGACGACGGGCACCTTCAGGCCCTGCTGGGTCGCGCGCGGGCGCACGACCTGGGCGTGCACGAGGTCGTCCTGGCCGTCGTGGTCGCTGTCGACGGGCGCGGTGACCCAGACGTCTTCGCGGACGACGTCGGCGGGGTCGAACACCGGTTGCGCCTGGCCGCCGGTGAACACCGGCGCCGGTGGCGCGGCTTCGGCGATGCCCCCGGTCAGCGGCAGTGCGAGGACAGCGGCGAGCAGGACTGCGGCTTTCACTCAAACCCCCAAGCCGGGCGAAGCGGACGACTGAAGACACTTCCGCTCCGCCCGCGGGGGTGTCAAGAGACTAACGTCGGAGGCATGCCGACCGTGGAAGCGCCGATCGCCGCCGTGACCGTCTACCCGCAGCAGGCGCGGATCACCCGCCGGGGCAAGGCTCCGCTCGACGGCGGGCCGCGCCTGACCTTCGCCGGCCTGCCCCCGGCGCTCGACCCGGCTTCGGTGCGCGTCACCGGCAGCGGGCCTGCGCTGATCACCGGCGTCGACGTCCGCACCGAGTGGCACGCCGAGCCGGCCGACCCGGCGTTGCAGGCGCTCGTCGAACAGCGGCGGGCCGATCAGGCCACGCTCGACGGCGTCTTGGACGACGAAGCCGCCGAAGCGATGAAGGTCGATCTGCTGACTTCGCTGGCAAAGCGCAGCGGGGGCAGCTTCGCGAAGGCCCTCGCGGCCGGCACCGCCGAACCGTCCCGCGTCGCCGAAGTCACCGACGCGCTGAGTTCGCGGCTGGCTTCGGCGTTGAAGGCGCGGCGGGTGCTGAGCGAGCAGATCGCGCGGCTGCGCGAAGACCTCGCCGCGCTCGACCGGCGGATCGAAGCGCAGGGGACGCGGGCCGGGCGGGACAGCACGGCGGTGACCGTGGAGCTGGAGATCTCCGACACCACCGCGGAAGCCGAGCTGGAACTGTCCTATGTGGTCCCCGGGGCGAGCTGGGAACCGGGCTACGACATCCGGGTGCGCGGCACCGACGTCACCGTGGTGTCGTACGGGCTGGTCAACCAGCACACGGGCGAGGACTGGCCGGAGTGCGAGCTGGCGCTGTCGACGGCCCGGCCGGCGGTTTCGGTGGTGGTGCCGGAACTCCAGCCGTGGTACCTGGACCGCGTCCTCCCGGAGCCGGGCGGCCCGTACCGGCCCATGGCCGCGAGCGGGGGCGCCCCCGAGCAAATGGCGCGGTTCGCGGCGGCGGCACCCATGGCACCGAAGCTCGCTGCGGTCGAGCAGGGCACGACGGCGGTCACCTACCGGACTTCGCGGCCGGTCGCGGTGCCGTCGGGGGCTTCCGGCCACCGGACCACATTGGCGCAGCTGGCTCTCACCGCCTCGCTGGGGTACGTCACGGCGCCGGTGCTGGCCGAGGAGGCGTACTTGCGGGCCACGGTGGAGAACACCTCGGAGCACGCGTTGCGACCCGGCCGGGCTTCGGTGTTCCACGACGCCGAATTCGTCGGGACGACGGTGCTCGAACCCTGGGCGCCCGGGGAGGAGCTGGAGCTGGCCCTGGGGGTCGACGACCGGATCCGGATCGAGCGGGAACTGGTCAACCGCACGGCTTCGAAGGCGATGCTGTCCGGCCAGAAGCGGCGCGAGGCCGAGTACCGGATCTCGGTCGGCAACCACAGCCCGCGGCCCGCGGTGGTGACCGTGCTGGACCAGGCACCGGTGTCGCGGGACGACACGATCACGGTGCGGGACGTGAAGACGTCGCCGGAGCCGGTGGAGACCTCGGCGCTCGGCGAGTTCACGTGGAAGCTGACGCTGGCGCCCGGGGAGACAAAGGACGTGACGTTGTCCTACCGGGTCGATGTCGCGAAGGGCGTGGAGCTGTCGGGCTGGCGGGAGTAGGAAATCCTTGACGACTCAAGAATCCGACGAGGTCCGCTTCGGCGGAAGGCGGTTCGCGATCACCGCGGTGGACGGGGCCGGCCTGTTCGACCCCGCCGCCCACGGTCTCGAAGTGCAGGCGATCCACACCGGCTGCTGGCGCGGCCACATCGCCCGGTACGCGGTGGTCGCGGAACGACTGGTCCTGCGGGAACTCGTGGCCGGCCTCCCGGATGTCCCGCCCCCGCTCGACGGGGTCCGGCCGCGGTGGAGCGACTCCGACCACGCCTGGCGCTACGGGAAGCTGAACGTCGCCACCGAGTTCACCGGGCGCCTGCTGCTCGGGCGGGGCCGGTTCGCCGATCGCCCGCACCCGGGCATGGGTTTCCCGCCCGCGTGGGTGTGCACCGACGTGCGAGAACTGACCTTTCGCGACGGCGAACTGCGCTCCGCCGAGGACCTTTCTTCGGAACTGGACGCCGTGCGCGCGGTCGCACCGGCTCGCCCGGAGGCGGGCGAGCCGGCCGGCGACTGGGTCGACCGCACTTTCTCCCTCAGCTACGCCTACAGCTGGCCCGGCCACTAACCCTGCGAGATGTAGGCCTGCAGCTGTTCCTGGCTCTGCTCCAGCTGTTCCATCCGGTTCTTCACGACGTCCCCGATGGACACGATCCCGGCCAGCCGTCCGTTCGCGAGCACCGGGACGTGGCGGATGCGCCTCTCCGTCATCAGCACCGACAGCTGGTCCACCGAATCGTCCGGGGTGCAGCTCGCCACCAGTTTCGTCATGATCTCCGACACCGGGCCGTCCAGGAGGCCGGGGCCGTGTTCGTTCAGGCGGCGGACGACGTCGCGCTCCGACACGATTCCCGCTATCGATCCGTCCGGGGCGACGACCACCATCGCGCCGACGTTGTGTTCGGCCAGTCCGGCCAGCAGTGTGGTCACCGTGGTCTCCGGGGTGACCGTCGCGACCGCCGACCCCTTCGTGCGCAGCAGATCCGCAATCCGCATGGCGATCCTTCCCGTCGGTGAGCTGGATCACCACAGGTTAGGGCCCGTCGGCGCCCCGCGAAAGTCCGGCAAACGGGGCGTCTTCGTGGTATTGGTACCGATTCAGCCGAGCCGTTCGGCCAGGCCGTCGAGGGCCAGCCGGATCCCGGCCGCGTAGTCGTCGTCGGCGAGGGCGTCCAGGCGGGCGCGGGCCAGGGCCAGCTGCTCGCGGGCCGCGGGGAGGTCGCCGAGCTTGCGGTAGTCCTCGCCCAGGTTCAGGTGCAGCGACGGGTAGAACCCGCGCACGGCCAGGGACGCGTGGTACTCCCGGGCCCGCGAGTCGGTCAGCGAATCCGCCGCGGCCAGTGCCCGCAGGTCCCACTCGAGTTCCTCGGCCGGGTCGTCGCAGACGTCGGCCATGTGGTGGGCCAGCGCGACGCGGTGCAGCGGGTCGCCGTCTTCGCCGATCGACGTCCACAGCCGGGCGAAGGTCGCGTACGCGCCGGCGCGGTCGCCGCCGACGTGCTGCCGCAGCCCGGCGTCGATCGCCACCATCACGTCGTCGGTCATGCCGCTCCTTCGTCCGCCAGCGCCCGCAGCCGGGCCAGTCCGGGCTCGATCCGCCCGGCCGCGACCGCACCGTAACCGAACACGAGCCCGGGCCGCCGCTCCCCCACCCCGAAGTCCCCCAAGGAGTACAGCCGTACGCCACGGCGGCGGGCGGCGCGGACCAGCCCGCCGCAGTCCGCCGCGGCGAGGGCGCTGAGGTGCAGGCCTGCCGTCGACGGCAGCGGCGTCAGGAAGTCCGCGAAGTCCCGGGCGAGCACCGCGGAGACGAGCTCGTGCCGTTCGCGGTAGACCTTCCGCATCCGCCGGACGTGCCGGGCGAAGCCGCCTTCGGCCATGAACGCCGCCAGCGCCGCCTGCTCGACGTTCGGCGCGTGCCAGTCGGCGAGGTAACGGGCCTTGACCAACGCGGGCACCAGCGACGGCGGCGCGATGAGGAACCCCAGCCGCAGCGCCGGCGAGAGCACCTTCGAGAACGAGCCGACGTACACGACCCGGCCGCGGGAATCCAGGCTGTGCAACGGTTCCAGGGGCCGCCCGGTGTAGCGGAACTCGGTGTCGTAGTCGTCCTCGACGAGCACCGCGTCGTTCCGCTCGGCCCAGTCGAGCAGTTCCAGCCGCCGCTCCAGCGACATCGACAGGCCGAGCGGGTACTGGTGCGACGGCGTCACGTACACCAGCCGCGTGCCCGCCGGGATGGCCCCGACGACGATCCCGGACGCGTCCACCGGCACCGGCGCGACCCGCACCCCGCGCGCGCCGAGCACCAGCCGCGGCGGCGGGTACCCCGGGTCCTCGACGGCGGCGAGGTCACCGGCCCGCAGGAGCACCCGCGCGACGAGGTCGGTCGTCTGCTGGGCACCGGCGGTGACGACGACCTGCGCCGCACCGGCTCGGACGTCTCGGGACAGGCCCACGTGCCGGGCGATTTCCCCGCGCAGTTCGGCGTGGCCCTGCGGGTCGCCGTAGGTCATCAGGTCGGCCTGGCCGGCGCGCAGCCGCTGGGTGATCAGCCGCCGCCAGGTGTCGAACGGGAACAGCGAGAGGTCGGGGACGCCCGGCCGGAAGTCGAACTCCGGTGCCGGGGCGAAGGGCGCGGGCGGCGGCGGGACGGCGTCCCACTCCGGCAGCGGCCGCACGCCGGAGCCGTCCGGGACCGGCGAAGGGCGCTCCGCCGCCGAAGCCGTGACGAACGTGCCCGCGCCGACGCGCCCGGCGAGGAACCCCTCGGCGGTGAGCCGGTCGTAGGCCGCGCTGACCGTGGTCCGGGAGACCGCCAGCCGCTGCGCGAGCTCGCGGGTCGGCGGCAGCGCCTCGCCGGGCCGGATCTCCCCGGCCAGGATCGCCGCGCGGAGCTGCCGGTAGATCGCGTCGCGGTGACCGCGGGTCCCGGTCAGGTCGATGTGGATCTCCACCGGCACCAGTCTAGATTGGCCCACGAAGGTTACAGCGGTTTTGGCACTGTTCGTGGTCCGCTTCCCCGCCTAGCGTGGCCGGCATGGATCTCCGCGAACTCGACCGCCGCACCCTGCTCCTGCTCGACGAGCTCGTCGCCGGCGTGACACCGGCCGACCTCGCCCGCCCCACCCCGTGCGACGGCTGGACGCTCGCCGATCTGCTCCGGCACCAGGTCAGCGAGAACCACGCCTTCGCGACGGCGGCCCGGGAAGGCTCGGCGCCGGACTGGGACGCCGGTTCCCTCGGCGAAGACGCCTACGCCGCGTACCGGGCGTCCGTCGAAGACTTCCTCGACGCCTTCGACGGCGATGCCGTGCTGGAGCGGCAGCTGACCATCAACCACTTCGGCACCTTCCCCGGCGCGATCGCCGCGCACATGCACCTGGTCGACACGGTCGCGCACGGCTGGGACCTGGCCCGCGCGCTCGACCTGCCCTACGAGCCGGACGCCGAAGCCGTGTACACCGCCACGAAGCTGGCCGAGCGGATCCCGGACGAGGGCCGCGAGAAGAACGGCTCGTTCGCCCGCAGCGTCGAGGTGCCCGCCGGCGCGAGCGGGCTCGACCGGTTCCTCGCCCTCCTCGGCCGCGACCCCGCCTGGACGCTCAGCTGACCTCGCCGGCCGGGGCGCTCCACGTGTCGCACGCCTTGGTGGTCTTGCCGTCGTAGCCCGCCTTGGCCCAGGACAGCTGGTGCTCGCGCGAGCCGTGGGTGTCGCTGTTGTTGGCCCGGCCGTAGTCGGCGACCGCGGCGTTCGCCAGCGACCGGCTGATCGAGCCCGAACCGGCGACGGCCGTCAGGAACAGCGCGCCGAAGCAGTTCGCCTGCAGCTCGATCCGGCGCACGACCTCCTTGTCGGCCGCGGTGGTCTCGTCCGGCGAGGTCATCTTGTCCGACGCCGCGGACAGGATGCCGCTCTCGCGCTGCACGTGGTGGCCGTATTCGTGGGCGAGCGTCGCGATGTGCCGGGCCTTGTTGAGCCCGGCGTCCGACAGCATCCAGTCCGTCGGGGCGTAGATCGTCTTGTCGCCGCCGCAGTAGTAGGCGACGGCCTCGTTCTCCGTCGGCGCCGCGCCGCACGAGCTGTGCTCGGGCAGCGTCACCGACACGGTGACGGTCATCGTCGGCTCGTTCGCCTTCTCCAGCGCCGGGCGCCACGACTGTTCCAGGCAGCTGACGAGCGCCTGGTAGTAGGCCTTGAGCTGGTCGGCCGCCCGGCCGAGGTCGGGCAGGGTGCAGGTGGCGGGCCCGGGGCTGATGCCCTCGCCGAGCAACGGGTTGCGGGCCAGCTCGGGCACCGCCTTCGGCGTCTTGCCGGTGCCGCCGTACGCCCGGCCGGTGTCGGCGCCCTCCGCGGCGAACGCGCGGCCGTCCACCCGGCGCGGGATGGTGGCGGCGATCAGGGAGATGGCCACCACGACGATCAGGACGCCGGTGACGGCGCCCCAGAGCCGGCTGGGCGGTGCCGCGATCGGGACCGGCGGGGCCGCGGCCCAGCCGGGCCCCCACGGGTTCGGCTCCGGCGCCCAGGCGGGTTCCGGTGGCCGGGGCGTCCCCGGCCACGACGGTTCGGCGTCGCTCAAGTTCTCCCCCTGCTCGGTGGCACCAGCATACGGACACCCCGGGAGGCAGGGATCACGAAACGAAAACGCCATCCGGTAGCCGCCGGGGCGCCGACCAGGCGAGACTGTCGGCATGAGTGTCGAGGATCCTTACCTGTGGCTGGAAGACGTGACCGGCGACGACGCGCTCGGCTGGGTGCGCGCCCGCAACGACGAGACGCTGGCCGAGCTGACCACCGGCGCGCGGTTCGCCGAGCTGCGTGACCAGCTGCGCGAAGTGCTCGACGCCGACGACCGGATCCCGTACGTGCGCCGCCGGGGCGAGTTCCTCTACAACTTCTGGCAGGACGCGAGCCACCCCCGCGGCCTGTGGCGGCGGACGACGCTGGAGTCCTACCGGCAGGCCGAGCCCGAGTGGGAGCTGCTGCTCGACGTCGACGCGCTGGCCGAGGCCGAGGGCGAGAACTGGGTCTGGCAGGGCGCGACCGTGCTGCGGCCGGCCTACCGGCGCGGCCTGGTCGAGCTGTCCCGCGGCGGCGCCGACGCCACGGTCGTGCGCGAGTTCGACCTCGACGCGCACGAGTTCGTCGAAGACGGCTTCACCCTCCCGGAGGCGAAGACCCGCATCGGCTGGATCGACGAAGACCGCGTCTACGTCGGCACGGACTTCGGCCCGGGGTCGCTGACCAGCTCCGGGTACCCGCGGCTGGCCAAGGAGTGGCGCCGCGGCACCCCGATCGAAGAGGCCGTCACGGTCTTCGAAGGCAAGCCCGACGACGTCTCGATCGGCGCGTCGCACGACCCGACCGAAGGCTTCGAGCGCGACTTCGTCAGCCGCGCGATCGACTTCTACCGCTCGGAACTGCACCTGAAGACGCCGGACGGGCTGGTCAAGATCGACGTCCCGGACGACGCGAGCGCGTCCGTGCACCGCGAATGGCTGCTGGTGCGGCCGCGGACGGCGTGGACCATCGGCGGCACCGAACACCCGGCCGGTTCCCTGATCGCCATCGGCTTCGACGCCTTCCTGGCCGGCGACCGGGACTTCACCACGCTGTTCACGCCGGACGAGCACACCTCGCTGAGCTACTGGGCCTGGACGCGCCACCACCTGCTGCTGGGCACGCTGCGGGACGTCCGCACCGAGCTGCGCACGCTGACGCCCGGCCCCGGCGCCTGGACCGACGAGCCCCTGGCCGGCGGGCCGGAGTTCGGCAGCGCGGACATCTTCGACACCGACCCCGACGTCAGCGACGAGTACCTGATCAACTCCAGCGGCTTCCTCCAGCCGTCGACGCTCAGCTACGGGCACGTCGGCGAACCCGAGTCTTTGCGGGGGTCCGGGTGGCAGAGCCCCCGGCCCGGGGCGGAGCCCCGGAATGACACTGTCGAAGTGCTGAAGCAGGCTCCGGCGTTCTTCGACGCTTCGGGCATGAGCGTCGCGCAGTACTTCGCGACGTCGGAGGACGGCACGAAGATCCCGTACTTCGTCGTCCGGCCGTCCGGCGCCGAAGGCGGCCCGGCACTGCTGACCGGCTACGGCGGCTTCGAGGTCTCGCTGACGCCGTCCTACAGCGGGATGATCGGCCGCGGCTGGCTCGCGCGCGGCGGCACGTACGTCGTCGCGAACATCCGCGGCGGCGGCGAGTACGGGCCCGGCTGGCACACCCAGGCCATCAAGGCCGAGCGCCACCGCGTGTACGAGGACTTCGCCGCGGTGGCCGCGGACCTGGTGGCGCGCGGGATCACCACGCCGGCGAAGCTCGGCATCCAGGGCGGCAGCAACGGCGGGCTGCTGATGGGCGTCATGCTCACGCGCTACCCGGACCGGTTCGGCGCGATCGTCAGCCAGGTGCCGCTGCTGGACATGCGCCGCTACCACCTGCTGCTGGCCGGCGCGTCCTGGATGGCCGAGTACGGCGACCCGGACGACGCCGCGGAATGGGACTTCATCTCGAAGTACTCGCCGTACCAGAACGTCCACAGTGGACGCACCTATCCGCCGTCGCTGTTCGTGACCTCGACGCGCGACGACCGCGTGCACCCCGCCCACGCCCGCAAGATGGTGGCGCGGATGCGTGAGCAGGGGCACGACGTCCGGTATCACGAGAACATCGAAGGCGGCCACGGCGCCGCGGCCGACAACGAGCAGCTGGCGTTCAAGTGGGCACTGGTGTTCGAGTTCCTGTGGGAGCAGCTCACGAAGTGACCCGCGCGAGCACCACGCCGCCGACGATCAGGGCCAGCGCGGCCACCCGGCCGACGCTCATCGGGTCCTTGTTCACGACGACGCCGAGCACGATCGCGCCGACGGCACCGATCCCGGTGAACACCGCGTAGGCGGTGCCCACCGGAACGGTGTCCATCGCGCGCGAGAGCAGGTAGACCGCGGCGGCGCCGAGCACGAAGCACAGGAGCGTCGGCCAGGGTTTCGTGAAGTTCTCCGTCGGCTTGATGCTCTGCGACCAGGCGATTTCGACGAGCCCGGCGAAGACGAGCGTCACCCAGCCCATCAGAACGCCGCCCGGGCCGCTTCGAGCGACGTTCTGCGCTCGCCGTCACGGGCAGCGAGGTGCGGGTCGACCAGTGCGTTGGTCAGCTCGGCGTGCACGAACCGGACGTCGTCGACGTCGTAGTGCCCGGCGATGAAGTCCCGCAGGTAGCGCTCGTGGTGGTCGAAGGGGGCTCGCGGTGTCCCCTCCGCGTACGTGCCACCCCGGGCGCCCGCGATGACGAACTTCTTGCCTCGCAGGGACATCTTCGGGAACGTCACCTGGTCGATCCACGCTTTCAGGGCGGCCGGGATCGAGAAGTTGTACATCGGCGCGCCGATGAGCACGACGTCGGCGGCGAGCAGCTCGGCCAGGAGCGGTTCGACGACCGCCCAGGCCTTCTTCTGCTCCGGTGTCCCGACGACGTCGGCGTAGTGCGCGGGGTCGGTGAGCTTCGCGGCGAGCAGGGCGTCGCAGATTTCGGTCCACGCTTCGCCGATCACCGGGACCGGGTCGGCGGCGAGGTCGCGGTAGGTCCGGGTGCCCGTCCAGCCGGCGGCGTAGCGGGCGGAGAGCTCACGCGAGAACGACGAGCGGCGGGCGCTGGAGTCGAGGTGCAGCAGGTGGGGCACGATTCCTCCTCAAGTGGACGCGGTGTCCACTTGAGCTAACTGGACGCCTCGTCCGGATATTCCCTAGGCTGGCGCCCATGCCCGAACGTGCCGACGCGGCCCGCAACCGCGCGAAGATCCTCGCGGCGGCCGAGGAGCTCTTCACCGCCCGTGGCGCGGCCGAGGTGACGATGGAGGACATCGCCCGGGCCGCCGGCGTCGGCCGCGGAACGCTGTACCGCCGCTACCCGGACCGCGCGGCGATCGCCGTGGCGCTGCTGGACGAGCACGAACGCCGTCTGCAGGAGACGCTGCTGCGCGGCGACCCGCCGCTGGGCCCGGGCGCACCGCCGGCGGAGCGGCTGGCCGCGTTCTACGAGGCGATGGTGGACCTGCTGGCGCGGCACGCGCCCCTGGTGCTGGGCGCCGAGGTGGGCCATTCCCGCTTCACGACGGGCGCGTACGGGTTCTGGCGCACGCACGTCCGGGTGCTGGCGGAGGCCGCGGGCGCACCGGACCCCGACGTCCTGGCCGACGTGCTGCTGGCCCCGCTGGCGCCGGAGCTGTTCCTGCACCAGACGTCGCGGGGCGTGTCTCCCGAGCGCATCACCGCGACGTTGCGGCAGCTGGCCGGCCTGCTTTAGAAGAGCCCGCGCGGCCTGGCGCGCTTCGGGACGTACGGCGGCCGGGGCCGCTCGCCGCGGATCCTCGCGAGCGCGGCCTCGAAGGCCGTGAGCACGTCGGCGACGAAGACGAGCCGCCCGACGCCGAGCTGCTTCAGGGCCGGGCCGTGGTCCGCGGCGACCGTGACCGCGACCCCGAGCAGAAGCATCCGCCACGCGCCGAACACCGCCGCCCGGGCGGGCTTGCCCAGGTCGCGGAAGCCGATTTCGAGCCGGTGGCAGTGGAACGGCACGTGCCGCTCCTCGTCGGCGAGGATCCGCGCGGCGACCTGCGCGAGCAGCGGGTCGCCGGTGCCGTCCCGCAGGGCGCGGTAGTACCGCAGCGCGACGACCTCCGCGATGAGCAGCACCATGAGTTCCAGCCGCAGCCCGAGCGCCCGCCGCAGCTTGACGAACACGGTGTCCGACCAGTGTCCGGCGATGGTGCCCACCCCGGCGGCACGCAGGAGTTCGGCGAGCAGCCGGGCGTGGTTCTGCTCCTCGGCGACGAAGAGCTCCACGGCGGCGAGGTAGGTGCCGTCACCGGCGGCTTTCGCGATGAGGTTGGCACCGTCGCCGGCTTCGCCGACCTGGAACCGCTGGATGCTCTTGGCGACGTCGGGGTGCAGGCGTGCTCCGCGCTCCCACGGTGGATCTTCGCGGTGCCCGCGGCGTTCGGCTTCGGCCTCGAAATCCTGGAGCCATTGTGCGTACGTCATCGGTTCGATGATGCCGCGTGCTTGTGGACCGGATGTGCGGTTTCCGTGGAGATCCGGTGCGGCCCACGGCGGCACGATAGGTGCCGAACGGCATCGGCGACCACCGAAATGCTTCAGCAGGCCCGGGCCGCGACGCCGTCCAGGACGCAGTTCAGGCCGAACTCGAACACCCGTTCCGCGCTCCACTCTTCACCCTCGACCACCCGGCGGGTGAACTGCGGGTACTGCCCGCTCTCGATGACGTCGCGGATGTACGGGCCCACGCTCGCCTGCCACTGCTCCTTCGTCAGGCCGGAGCGGCGCTGGGCCTGCAGCTCCGCCAGTTCCTGCGCGACCGTGCCGAAGACGTACGCCAGCACCGTGTCCACCACCCCCGCCGCCAAGGTGATGTCGGCGGTCAGCCCGGCCGCTGCGGCCAGCGCGGCTTCGTGGCGACGCAGCGAGTTCGTTCCCAGTGCCGGACGGCCCGGGAGCTCGCCGCTCAGCCAGGGGTGCCGCAGCAGCGTCAGCCGGACCTGGTGGGCGACGCTCGCCAGGTCCGCTCGCCAGTCGCCGGTGACTTCGGTGTGCTCGGCGCCCTTCACCTCGTCGATCATCAGGTCCAGCAGCTCGTCGCGGCTCGCCACGTAGCGGTAGAGCGATGCCGTGCCCGAGCCGAGGTCCGTCGCCACCCGGCGCATCGAGACCGCGGGAAGGCCTTCGGCGTCGGCGATCGCGATCGCCGTGCGCACGATCTGCTCGACCCCCGGAGCCTGGCGCCGCGGGCTGCGCCGCTCCTTGGCCCACACCAGCGCAGGCTCGTCGGCCATCGTCGTTCTCCCGTCGTCCGTTGCGAACATCGTACCCGAGTGGCTACGGTGTATCCGTAGCGAGTACACCGTAGCCACAACTGGGGGTTCCAGCATGATTCCGGTCCTCATCGCCGGCGGGGGCACCGTCGGCCTGTCCACCGCCCTCTTCCTCGCCCACCACGGCGTCCCCGCCCTCGTCGTGGAACGGGCGGCCGGCCCGTCCCCGCACCCGCGCGCCACCGGCTTGGGCTTCCGCACCATGGAGTTCTTCCGCCAGGCCGGCATCCACGGCGACGTCGAGGCCGTCGCCGTCCGGGCGTCCGCCACGCTCGGCAAGATCTCCGCGCCGACCCTGGCCACCGCGGACCTGCCGGACACCCCGCCCGCCGTGCCGAACAGCCCGAACCTCACGGCGAGCGAGCTCAGCCCCGGCGTGCTGCGCGGCACCTGCCCGCAGGACCGGCTCGACGCGGTGCTGCTGAGCGCGGCCCGGGAGCGCGGGGCCACGGTCGCGTACTCGACCACGCTCGTCTCGGCGCAGCAGGACGGCTCCGGCGTCACCGCGGTGCTCGACGGGCCGGACGGCCGGCGAACCGTGCGCGCGAGCTACCTGGTCGCGGCCGACGGCGGCCGCAGCGAAGTGCGCGCCGCACTCGGCATCGGCACGACCGGACCGGGCGCGCTCGGCCGGCCCCTGCTCAACATCCTCTTCCGCGCCGACCTCACGCCGTACACGAAGGGCCACCACTTCGCGAACTGCACGATCACCACGCCCGAGTCACCCGGGATGCTGGTGACCGTCGACGGCGAAAAGGACTGGATCTTCCACACCGAACTCGGCGACGAGCCGGCGGAGGCGTTCTCCCCGGACCGCTGCCGCGCGCTGATCCGCGCCGCCGTCGGCGACCCGGACCTGGCGGTGGAGGTGCTGAGCGCGCTGCCGTGGCGGGTACGGGGACTGCTGGCCGACGAGTTCTGCGCCGGCCGCGTGTTCCTGGCCGGGGACGCGGCGCACGCGGTACCGCCGCTCGGCGCGTTCGGCGCGAACACCGGCATCGCCGACGCGCACAACCTGGCGTGGAAGCTGGCCGCGGTCCTCGACGGCTCGGCCGGCCCGGCGCTGCTGGACACCTACGAAGCCGAACGCCGTCCGGTGGCGGCACTCGCGCTCGAACAGGCGTTGCTGCGGCTCGAAGATCCCCGCCTGCACTGGGAACAGGGGCCGGCGGCGGCCACCGCTCGCGCCGCGGCGGGCGTGGTCAACGCCCCGATCGTCCACCTCGGCTTCCGCTACGCCTCGGCGGCGGTGCTCGGCGCGCAGACCGCGCTGCCGTCCACGGAGGACGTCGTCCTGGACGGGACACCCGGCTCCCGCGTGCCGCACGCGTGGCTGGGCGACGATTTGTCCACTTTGGACCTGGTCGGCAGGCGGCTCACGCTGCTCGCCGGCCCGTCGGGACGGGCGTGGCTCGAGGCGGCGCAGGGGCTCGACGTCGACGCCCACGTCGTCGAGGACGAAGCCTGGCTTCGCGCCACCGGGATCGCCAAGGGCGGTGCCGTCCTGGTGCGCCCGGACCACTTCGTCGCCTGGCGGAGCACCGAGCCGTCCGGCGACCTCGGCGGTGTCGTGGCGCAGATCCTGGCCCGCTGAAACACCGCGGCCGAACCGGGTGGGCGACACCCGGTTCGGCCGCGGATCCGTCAGCTACAACCCGAAGTCGCGCCGCAGCCTTCACAGGCGTAGCACGAGCCTGCCGGGCGCATCTTCGTTCCGCACGTCATGCACAGCGGGGCGTCCGCCGCCTTGCCGAGGCGGAGCTCCATCAGCTCCGTCGTCGTCTGGGCTTCGCGGTGGGGGTGCTCCGGCTCCTCCGCGTGCGGCTCCGGCGAGGCGTCCACTGTGGACTGCAGGGCCTCCAGGTCCACGCCCGGGTTGCCGTACGTGGCCTCGACCTCCGCCGAGCGCTCGTCCGCCGAGAGGATGCCCAGCTGCGAGCGCTTCTCGTACGGCAGGTAGTCCAGGGCCAGGCGGCGGAACAGGTAGTCCATCACGCTCGTCGCGATGCGGATGTCCGGGTCGTCCGTCATGCCCGCCGGCTCGAAGCGCAGGTTGGAGAACTTCGAGACGTAGAACTCGAGCGGGATGCCGTGCTGGAGGCCGACCGAAATGGACATCGAGAACGCGTCCATCACGCCCGCCAGCGTCGAACCCTGCTTGCCGAGCTTGACGAAGATCTCGCCGAGGCCGTCGTCCGGGTACGAGCCCGCCGTCAGGTAGCCCTCCGCGCCGCCGACGGTGAACGACACCGTCTGGCTCGGACGCTTCTTCGGCAGGCGCTTGCGGACCGGGCGGTACTCGACGACCTTCTCCGGCTCGGCGGCGGCGGTCTCCGAAGTCTTCTTCGCCGTCGACAGCGGCTGGCCGACCTTGCAGTTGTCGCGGTAGATCGCGAGGGCCTTCAGGCCGAGCTTCCAGCCCTGGAAGTAGATCTCCTCGACCTCTTCGACCGTCGCCGACTCCGGCATGTTGACCGTCTTGGAGATGGCGCCCGACAGGAACGGCTGCACCGCGGCCATCATCCGGACGTGCCCCATCGGCGCGATCGAGCGCTCGCCGACCGCGCAGTCGAACACCTCGTAATGTTCGGGACGCAGCCCCGGCGCGTCGACGACGTGGCCGTTCTGCGCCACGTACTCGACGATCGCCTCGACCTGCTCGTCCTGGTAGCCGAGCGCGGTCAGCGCGCGCGGCACCGTCTGGTTGACGATCTGCATCGAGCCGCCGCCGACGAGCTTCTTGAACTTCACCAGCGAGAAGTCCGGCTCGATGCCGGTGGTGTCGCAGTCCATCATGAAGCCGATGGTGCCGGTGGGCGCGAGCACCGACGCCTGCGCGTTGCGCCAGCCGTGCTTCGCGCCGATCTCGATGCCCTTCTGCCACTCCTCGGTCGCCAGCGCGCGGACCGCGGCGTCGTTCGAGTGGTAGGTGCGGACGAGCTCGTTCGCCGCCGCGTGCTTGCGCATCACGCGCTGGTGCGCCTCGGCGTTGCGCGCGTAACCCTCGTACGCGCCGACGACCTGGGCCATCTCCGCCGAACGCCGGTACGACACGCCCGTCATCAGCGACGTGATCGCCGCCGCGAGCGCGCGGCCGCCGTCGGAGTCGTACGCGTGGCCGAGCGCCATCAGCAGCGCGCCCAGGTTCGCGTAGCCGATGCCGAGCTGGCGGAACTTGCGCGTGGTGTCGGCGATCGGCTCGGTCGGGAAGTCGGCGAAGCAGATCGAGACGTCCATCGCCGTGATGACGAACTCGACGGCGCGCGCGAACAGCGGCGCGTCGAAGGTGCCCTCGGGCGTGACGAACTTCAGCAGGTTCAGCGAGGCGAGGTTGCAGCTGGAGTTGTCGAGGTGCATGTACTCGCTGCACGGGTTCGACGCGGTGATCCGGCCCGACTCCGGGCAGGTGTGCCAGTCGTTGATCGTGCCGTCGTACTGGATGCCGGGGTCGGCGCACTCCCACGCGGCCTGGGCCATAGTGCGGAACAGCTTCTTCGCGTCGGTGCGGTCGATGACCTCGCCGGTGAGCCGGGCGCGCAGGCCGAAGTCGGTGCCGTTCTCCACCGCCTGCATGAACTCGTCGGACACGCGGACCGAGTTGTTCGCGTTCTGGTACTGCACCGAGGAGATGTCCGCGCCGGAGAGGTCCATGTCGAACCCGGCGTCGCGGAGGACCTTGATCTTCTCCTCTTCGCGCGCCTTGGTCTGGATGAACTCCTCGATGTCCGGGTGGTCGACGTCGAGCACGACCATCTTCGCCGCGCGCCGGGTGGCGCCGCCGGACTTGATGGTGCCGGCGGACGCGTCGGCGCCGCGCATGAACGAAACCGGGCCGGACGCGGTGCCGCCGGAGGTCAGCAGCTCCTTGGAGGAGCGGATGCGGGAGAGGTTCAGGCCGGCGCCGGAGCCGCCCTTGAAGATCAGGCCCTCTTCGCGGTACCAGTTGAGGATCGACTCCATCGTGTCGTCGACCGCGAGGATGAAACAGTTGTGGACGCGAAGGTTCCCGGACAGGTACTCGCCGGACTCGGTCTGGATGTCGTAGACCGGCATCTCGCCGCGGCTTTCGATCGCGGCGATCTCCAGCCGCTTCGTCTCGTGGGCGGCCAGGCCGGGCTTTTCGAACGAAGCCTCCAGCTTGGCGGTCTTCACGGGATCGATGAAACCGATCTCGTCCGCGAAGATCCGCCGGTCGCCGGCGTTCTGGATCCGGATGCCCCAGAGGTCGTGCCGATCAGGCCGGCTCTCCTTCTTGCGGCCTACGCGAGCGAAGATGCCGAACCGCGCCAAGAGCTGCTGGACACCGCGGATCAGCTCTTCGCCGATCATGTCCACGGCGACCAAGGTGGACCGTTCGCGCGCGGAGACGTAGCCCTCGGCCTGGAAGATGCTCCGCAGATAGGCGGCCACGACCGGAAGCGGGGCCGTGTACAGGCGGTCCGGCACCTCCATGTCGGTACCGTGAGCGCGCAGCCCCCAGGCGTCGACGAAGTTCTCGAGAGCTGAGCCGTAGAGCCGGGTCCGGTGGCCGCCCGGGGAAACTCGGTCGAGCCCGTCACGAACCCAGCCCAGTTGAGCGTCGTGAACGGTCATCGCTTCAACGGTGAGCGAGCCCGCGAGCGCGGCTTCGGCGATGTCGGCTTCCCGGATCTCTTCCTCGCCGAACGCGCTGCGGCGGTGCCATTCGAGCTGGTCACCGACGTGCAGCTCGCCGGCGGGCACGAACTTCCCGCCGCCCGCGCTCGCGCGCCACACCAGGTGGTCGGCCGTGACGTCGAGGACGTGGCCCGACTTCGTCGTGATGCGCAGGACCTCCTTGACCCCGTTCGCTTTAGTGGCCACGACCTTGGTCAGCCCGTGCGCGTCGTAGACCTTGGCACCCACGGCGTTCAGCTCGACGAAGCGGCCGATCGGCACGGCACCACCGGGAGTGCTCACCAGGGCGTCGTACGGCTGGCACGCGCTGACCTGCTGCTTCGACGGCGTGCCGACGTTGAACCAGACCGGGGAGTTGAAGCTGAAGACCTGGTGCAGCAGCATCCAGGTGAGTTCGTGCTCGAAGATCTCGAGGTCCTGCGGCGTGGCGAAGTAGCCGAAGTCGCGGGCGGCCTTGACGTAGGTGTGCACCACCCGGTCGATGAGCTGCTTGAGGCTGCGCTCGCGCTGCGGGCTGCCGACGGCGCCGCGGAAGTACTTGCTGGTGACGATGTTGGTGGCGTTGACCGACCAGAACTCGGGGAACTCCACGCCGCGCTGCTCGAAGTTGACCGAGCCGTCGCGCCAGTTCGTCATGACGACGTCCCGCTGCTCCCAGGTCACCTGGTCGTACGGGTGCTGCCCCTCGGTCGTGAAGACGCGCCGGACGCTCAGCCCGCCGGCGGCCTTGCCCTTCTTGCCGGTGGCCGCGCGGGCCCCCGTTCCCACGGTTTCCGTCATCGGTTGAACCCTCTCCCGCAGCGGGACGGCTCAGTCGCCGTCTTCGCGCTGATCGCTCTCCTTCTGGGCAGCAGCACCCGCCATGGCCTCACGGAGGTCGGCGATCTCCTTCTCGAAGTCCTCGACCGAGGAGAAGGAGCGGTAGACACTGGCGAACCGGAGGTAGGCGACCCCGTCGAGCTCACGCAGCGGGCCCAGGATGGCCAGGCCGACCTCGTGACTCGGGATCTCCGCCAGCCCGGCGGAGCGGATCGACTCTTCCACGCGCTGCGCGAGCTGCTGCAGCGCGTCGTCGTCGACCGGCCTGCCCTGGCAGGCGCGGCGGACGCCGCTCACCACCTTGTCCCGGCTGAACTGTTCGGTGACCCCGGACCGCTTGACGACGGCGAGCACCATCGTCTCCGACGTCGTGAACCGCCGTCCGCACGACGCGCACGAGCGCCGCCTGCGGATCGCCTGGCCTTCATCCACCTCTCGGGAGTCGACGACCCGAGAGTCCGCATGCCGGCAGAACGGGCACCTCATCCGCCAGTCACCTTCCCCTCCGCGCCGGCCGCCCGCGGTCGACGTCCGGCGACCACCATGCACCCCTGCACCTGGTGATCGTTTTGTGGACATCCGGTGGGTAAAAGCCGACCAGCTGTGGACAACTGCTGCCCAGTCTACCCCAACCTGTGGACCAACTACAGCGGTGTAACTACTACATATAGCGGCGAAGGGTAGGACTCGAGCGGGGCGCGCGCAAGCGGCGCGCCGGGCCGGTTCCTCGCCCGGGTGAGTGCGGTTGACGGCCGCGCCGGGTCAGGGTGCGGGAACGGCGGCCGGGTCGGCGACCGGGACCGTGAGCGGCAGCCCCGGCACCAGAACGGCCCCGTCCAGGCGGTTCAGCTCCTTGATCCGGGCGACAACCGCGCCAGGCTCACTGTCCGGCGCGAATCGGGCGGCCAGCGAAGAGAGCGTGTCGCCCTGGCCGACGGACACCGTCGCCGTCCCCTCGGGCACCGGGGCACCGGACGACCCGCTCCCCAGAAAACCCAAACCGGTGATCATCAGGCAGCTCGCCACGGCCAGCGCCGCCAGCCACGGCCAGCGCACCGGCACCCGCCGCGGCGCCGCACAGGGTGCGCCGGCCGGGCGGCGGCCCGCCACGACCCGCGCGCGCGTCGGCGGGCGGTGCACCTCGCCGCGGCGCCCGCGCAGCACGCGCACGGGACGGAGGGGCGCCGGGACCGGGGTCGCCGGGCGAACGTGTCCGCGTTCGGCCAGAATGGACATCCGAACCTCCTCGAAACCCTGTGTCCGACCGCTTCACGGGCCGGGAGCGGCCCGTGGATCAAGGTCGAACAGGCGTTCTATCGAACGCCCGTGCGAAGGTCTACCACCTGCCACCGACAAAATCGAGCGGACACGGCGTGTCGATCGAACAGATGTTTGAAATCGTCGTGCCCGGGGGCTAACGTCGGTGACCAGGGCATCTGCCGGGCAGATGCCGCCGGCGAGCCTGCCCGCAACCCCGCGGACGGCGGCCGGCGCGCAGATACGTGCAGCGAACGTCTGGGAGGCGACGCAGTGGCGAAGGAGAACAAGGCGGGCAGGACCAGTGGGTCCCCCGGCGGCTCGGGCAAGGTGCACGCCATGCCCGAGGTGTACGACGTGGACGAGACCCTCACCGTCCGCCAGCAGCAGGTGCTCGACGTGATCCGCACGTGGGTGAGCCGGTTCGGCTACCCGCCGAGCGTCCGCGAGATCGGCGAGGCGGTCGGGTTGACGTCGACGTCGTCGGTCTCGCACCAGCTGCGCGCGCTGCAGCGCAAGGGCTACCTGCGCCGGGACGCGAACCGCCCGCGCGCGGTCGGCGTGCTCGCGGCGACCGACGACAACCCCATGGGCATCGAGATGGACCAGCAGCCGGTCATGCCGAAGGCGGCGTACGTGCCGCTGGTCGGCCGGATCGCCGCCGGCGGCCCGGTGCTGGCCGAGCAGGCGATCGAGGACGTGTTCCCGCTGCCGCGGGAGATCGTCGGCGAGGGCGAGCTGTTCCTGCTGAAGGTCACCGGCGACTCGATGGTCGACGCGGCCATCACCGACGGCGACTGGGTCGTGGTCCGCCAGCAACCGGACGCGGACAACGGCGAGATCGTCGCGGCGATGATCGACGGCGAGGCCACGGTCAAGACGTTCAAGCGCAAGGGCGGCCACATCTGGCTGATGCCGCACAACGAGGCGTACGAGCCGATCCCCGGCGACGACGCCACGGTGCTCGGCAAGGTCGTCGCGGTCCTGCGGCGCCTCTAGGAGGTCCCGGGCTTTCGCACGGCCCGGGAGAACCACCTGATCGGATGATCTTCGGCCGTGGGGAGCCGAAGGTCAGCGGCGGGTGCGGCGACGCAGCTTGCTGAAGCCGAACCAGCCGAGGCCGACCACCGCGAGCGTGATCCCGGCGGCGGGCAGGACGGGGAGCCCGGCCCCGTCCCCCGAGCCGGACGACGCGCCCGCGCCGGTCGAGGTCGTTCCCTCCGCCGGTGCGCCGGACTGCGCGGCCAGTGCCGCCGCGCCCCGCACCGTGCGGAGGGGCTCGCCCACGCCTTCGCTGCCCGAAACCAGCGTCCCGTCGGGGTCGAACGCGATCGCCTCGCCCTGCTTCTCCCCCGGCAGCGGGATCCGCACCGGGTTGCGCTGCAGCGCCGCCAGGACGTCACCATCCGGAGCCGCGTACAGGTACGCGTCCGTGTACGTCCGCAACGCGATCACTTTGCCGTCCGCCGTCGAAGCGCCGCCCGTCACCAGGACCGAACCGATCGAGCCCACCGGGCCGCCCTGGGTGTCCGTCGTGGCGATCTTCACCGTGCCGACCTTCTCCAGGTTGGTCGGGCCCGGGCTCGCCATCGGCCCCGAAGGCCGGTACACGCGGGCTTCGCCGAGGATGTCCTTGGTGATCAGGTACGGCGTGCCCGCCTTGTCCATGATCAGCGCTTCGGTGTCGTGCTGACCGTCGGGGTAGGTGAGCCGGTGCAGCGTGAGCTTGCCCTCGGGGCTCAGCTCGAGCAGGGCGACCGTCAGCCGCCCCTTCTGGTTGTCGCCGGTGTCCGACAGCCACAGCCGGCCGTCGGGGGTGCGGGCCAGGTCCTCGACGTCGAACGGGTCGGTCTTGTCGGTGAGGACCTTCTGCACCTTGCAGTCCCGGCCGAGCACGAACACCTGGACCTTGCTGCCGCCGTCGTTGATCGCGTACAGCTTGTCGCCGACGGAGACCAGGCCGGACAGCTCGCCGATCCGGGAGTCCTTCATGGTGCACAACGGCTCCGGGGCCGGAGCGGCCGAAGCCGGCCCGGGACTGCCGAGCACCCCCACGAACACCGCCGCGACCGCGACCACCCAGCGCACCCAGCCACCTCCGTAGTGTGCGTTCCCCACGGAACGCACACTACGGAGACGTGTCAGGCCCTGGTCGAGTTGGTCTCGTACTCGCGCAAAGCCGCCGCGAGGTCCGGGCGGACCCGGACCAGCAGGCGCGTGCCCTCCTCGGCGTGCTCCTCTTCGAGGACCTCGCCGTCCGCGTGGGCCCGCGCGACCAGCTCGCCGCGCGAGTAGGGCACGAGGACCTCGACCGTGACCTCCGGCCGCGGCAGGCGGTCGGCGATCACCTCGACGAGCTCCGCGATGCCCGCCCCGGTCCGGGCCGAGACCTGGACCGAGCCCGCCAGCGCGTGCCGCAGCCGGGCCAGGCTGACCTCGTCGGACGCGTCGGTCTTGTTGATCACCAGCAGCTCCGGCGGGAGCGGCTCCTTGCGCTTGCGGGTGATCTCGCCGAGCACCTCGCGCACGGCGCTGACCTGCTCTTCGGGTGCCGGGTCGGACCCGTCCACCACGTGCAGCAGCAGGTCCGCGTCGGCGGCCTCCTCCAGCGTCGAACGGAACGCGTCCACCAGCTGGTGCGGCAGGTGCCGCACGAACCCGACGGTGTCGGTCAGCGTGAAGCCGCGGCCGTCCGGCGTCTGCGCGCGCCGGGTGGTCGGGTCGAGGGTGGCGAACAGCGCGTCCTCCACCAGCACCCCGGCCCCGGTCAGCGCGTTGAGCAGGCTCGACTTGCCGGCGTTGGTGTAGCCGACGATCGCCACGCTGGGCACCTCGTTGGCCAGCCGCCGCCCGCGCTTGGTCTCGCGGATGGTGTCCATGGCCGCGATCTCCCGGCGCAGCTTCGCCACGCGCTTGTTGATCCGCCGCCGGTCGGTCTCGAGCTTGGTCTCACCGGGACCGCGCAGGCCCACGCCGCCGTTCGCGCCGCCGGCCCGGCCACCGGCCTGCCGGGACAGCGACGCACCCCACCCGCGCAGCCGCGGGATCAGGTACTGCAGCTGGGCCAGCTCGACCTGCGCCTTGCCCTCCTTGGACCGGGCGTGCTGGGCGAAGATGTCGAGGATCAGGGCGGTCCGGTCGATCACCTTGACCTTGACCTTCTCCTCGAGCTGCCGCAGCTGGCCCGGCGAGAGCTCGCCGTCACAGATCACCGTGTCGGCGCCGGTCGAGCCGACGATGTCCCGCAGCTCCCGCACCTTGCCCGAGCCGATGTAGGTGGCCGGGTCGGGCTTGGTCCGCCGCTGGATGAGGCCTTCGAGGACCTCCGAGCCCGCCGTCTCGGCCAGGCGCGCCAGCTCGGCCAGCGACGCCTCGGACTGCAGGGCCGTGCCCTCGGTCCACACGCCGACCAGCACGACACGCTCGAGCCGCAGTTGCCGGTACTCGACCTCGGTGACGTCGTCCAGCTCCGTGGACAGACCCCTGACCCGGCGCAGCGACGCCCGGTCTTCGAGCTCCATTTCGCCTGTCGACGGGTCGCCGTCGTACAGGTCGTCGTCGTGGTCTTCGGTGTGTGTCAGTTCTGTCATCGTGCCTCCATGTTCCCACGACTCGCCGCGGGAACCGAACTTTTACGTGCTGGGATAGGTGGCGAGGTAGATCGCGGTGCGCTCGGCGCCGGGACGGACCGGGCGCGCGCGGAACTCCTCGAGCAGGGCGTTGAGCCGCGAATCGAGCTCCGCCCGCTCCTCGGGGGCCACCTGGACGACCAGGCGCGACTGGTGCACGCCCTCGAATCCGGTTTCGGCGATCTCGGCCAGATAGGCCTCGAGAACCGCCTGTTCCACGTCCTTGTCACCGCATGAGTCGAGTGTCCACGAAAGCCCCGTCGAAAGATACGGAATTTCCTTGGCGCCCCGGGCCCCGCGGCGCGGCGGCTGCGCGGCCAGGAAGCCGGTCTCGACGAGCTTGCGCACGTGGTGCAGCGTCGTCGCCGGGTCGCGGCCCAGCCGCTGGGCGAGCTCCTTGTTCGTCAGCGCCTCCGAGAAGGTCAACCGGATGATGCGCAGCCGTATTCCGGAGGCCAGCGCGGCGGCCTCGGCTTCGGTCGCGGGGCGTCGTTTCCCATCAGGCACGCGTACAGCCTAGAGCGAACAGTGATTGACACTTTCCAATCACTCACGCCAGACTCGGGAGCCATGCACAGGGGGTCGCTTTTCCGCCACGCGGACTTCAGACGGCTGTGGGCAGGCGACACGGCGAGCCAGTTCGGCACGAGCGTCGGGTACACCGCCATCCCGCTGCTCGCGGCGGTGACGCTGGCCGCGACGCCGTTCGAGATGGGCCTGCTCACCGCGGCCCAGACGCTCGCGTTCCTGCTGATCGGCCTGCCCGCCGGGGTGTGGGTGGACCGGCTGCGGCGGCGCCAGGTCATGCTCGTCGCCGACTTCGTCCGCTTCGCGCTCCTGGCGAGCGTGCCGCTCGCCTGGTGGGCGGGGGTGCTGACGCTCGCCCAGCTGATGGTGGTCGTGCTGCTCGTGGGCGTGGCGACGGTCTTCTTCGACGTCGCCTACCAGTCGTACCTGCCCTCGCTCGTGGGCCGGGAGCGCCTGCTGGAGGGCAACGCGAAGCTGCAGGCCGTCCAGTCGGTCGCGGGGGTCGCCGGGCCGAGCGGGGCGGGCGTGCTGGTCCAGCTGGTGAGCGCGGCGAACACCGTGCTGGTCACCGCGCTGGGCTATCTGGCGTCGGCGCTGTGCCTGCTGCGGATCCGCGCCGTCGAACCCGGCCCGGAACGGACCGGGCACACGCGGCTGCTGCCGCAGATCGCCGAAGGTCTGCGGTTCGTCTTCTCCGACAAGCCGTTGCGCGCGAGCGTGGCCTGCACGGCGACCGGGAACCTCTTCAACGGCGCC
Source organism: Amycolatopsis sp. NPDC004747 (assembly GCF_053601335.1). Lineage (NCBI taxonomy): Bacteria > Bacillati > Actinomycetota > Actinomycetes > Pseudonocardiales > Pseudonocardiaceae > Amycolatopsis > Amycolatopsis sp. NPDC004747. The sequence goes on from NZ_JBSGBQ010000011.1 coordinate 95,675, forward strand.
TTCACCGCGGTCGAGGTGCTGTTCCTGACTCGCACCGTCGGGCTGCCGCCCTGGGCGGTCGGCGTGCTGCTGGCCGCCGGCAGCGCCGGAGGGATCCTCGGCGCGATCTGCTCGGGGGCACTCACGCGGCGGATCGGCCACGCTCGGTCGATCTGGCTGGTTCCGCTGCTGACCTGGCCGACGCACCTGCTGGTCCCGCTCGCCGAGCCGGACTGGCGGCTCGGGCCTGCCGGGTTCGGGCTGGTCGTCACCGGGTTCGGCATCATCGTCTACAACGTCGCCTCCGTGTCCTACCGGCAGGCGATCTGCCCGGACCGGCTGCTCGGCCGGATGAACGCGAGCGCGCGGTTCGTCGTCTGGGGCACGATTCCGATCGGGGGACTGCTGGGCGGCGCGCTCGGCGAAGGGCTCGGGCTGCGCGGCGCGATGTGGGTGGCGGTGGCCGGGGAAGCCGCCGCCGTGCTGTGGGTGGTCTGCTCGCCGTTGCGGCACATGCGCGACCTGCCGACCGAAGCGAAAAGCGGTTCCGGCGCCGCCTAGAGTTGGTTCATGAATACTCCGTACGAGCGCCCGCGAGTCCCGGACAAGGTCGGTGTCGACGGTCTGGAGGCCAAGTGGGTACCCGTATGGGAATCCACCGGCGCCTACCGCTTCGACCGGACGAAGACCCGGGACGAGATCTACTCGATCGACACTCCCCCGCTGACGGCCAGCGGGTCGCTGCACATCGGGCACGTCTTCTCCTACACCCACACCGACGTCCTCGCCCGGTTCCAGCGGATGCGCGGGCGCGAGGTCTTCTACCCGGTGGGGTGGGACGACAACGGCCTGCCGACCGAACGCCGGGTGCAGAACCACTTCGGCGTCCGCTGCGAGCCTTCGCTGCCCTACGACCCGGGCTTCCGGCCGCCGGAGAAGCCGGGCAAGGACGTCGTCGCGATCTCGCGGCGCAACTTCGTCGAGCTGTGCGAGTCGCTGACCGAGACCGACGAGCAGGTCTTCGAGCAGCTGTGGCGGCGGCTCGGGCTGTCGGTCGACTGGACGACGACCTACCAGACGATCGGGCACGACTCGCGGCTGATTTCGCAGCGCGCGTTCCTGCGCAACCTCGAGCGCGGCGAGGCGTACCAGGCCGACGCGCCGACGCTGTGGGACGTGTCGTTCCGCACCGCCGTCGCCCAGGCCGAACTGGAGGACCGCGAACGCCCGGGTGCCTTCCACGACCTCGCGTTCACCGGGCCGGACGGCGCCGACGTGGTGATCGCGACGACCCGGCCGGAGCTGCTGCCCGCCTGCGTCGCCCTGGTGGCGCACCCCGACGACGAACGCTTCAAGCCGCTGTTCGGGAAGTCCGTGCGGTCGCCGGTGTTCGGGGTCGAGGTGCCCGTGGTGGCGCACCACCTCGCGGACCCGGAGAAGGGCCGCGGCATCGCGATGGTGTGCACGTTCGGCGACACCACCGACGTGACGTGGTGGCGGGAGCTGCGGCTGGCGACGCGGGTGGTGCTGGGACGCGACGGGCGGTTCCTGCCCGACGCGCCGGCCGGGGTGCCGTCCGAGGCGTACGCGCCGCTGGCGGGCAAGACCGTCCACACGGGACGCGAGATCGCGGTCCGCCTGCTGCGCGAAGCCGGCGCCCTGCGCGGGGAACCGCGGCCGATCACCCACGCGGTGAAGTTCTACGAAAAGGGCGACAAGCCCTTGGAAATCGTCGCGACCCGGCAGTGGTACCTGCGCAACGGCGGGACCGACGCCGCCTTCCGCGAAAAGGTGCTGGCACGCGGCGAAGAGCTGAACTGGGTGCCGAAGCACATGCGCGTCCGGTATTCGTCGTGGGTGGCGAACCTGGCCGGGGACTGGCTGGTCAGCCGGCAGCGGTTCTTCGGCGTGCCGATCCCGCTGTGGTACCGGCTCGACGCGAACGGCGAGCCGGACTACGCCGCGCGTCTCCTGCCGGACACGCTGCCGGTGGACCCGAGCAGCGACGTCCCGCCGGGGTTCACCGGGGAGCAGCGCGGCGTGCCGGGTGGGTTCGCCGCCGACCCCGACGTGATGGACACCTGGGCGACGTCGTCGCTGACACCGCAGATCGCCGGCCGGTGGAGCGTCGACGACGACCTGTTCGGCCGCGTTTTCCCGATGGACCTGCGGCCGCAGGCGCACGAGATCATCCGCACCTGGCTGTTCTCCACGGTGGTCCGCGCGGAGCTGGAGCACGGCGTGCTGCCGTGGCGGGAGGCGTCGATCGCGGGCTGGGTGCTCGACCCGGACCGCAAGAAGATGTCCAAATCCAAGGGCAACGTGACGACCCCGGCGGACCTGCTGGAGCGCTTCGGCTCGGACGCCGTGCGGTACTGGGCGACGAGCGCGCGCCCGGGCGTCGACACGGCGGTGGACGAAGGCCAGATGAAGGTGGGGCGGCGGCTGGCGACGAAGCTGCTCAACGCGAGCCGGTTCGTGCTCGGCCTCGGGGTGCCCTCGCCGTCCGCCGTGGCCGTCGAGCCGTTGGACCGGGCGTTGCTGGCTTCGCTCGCGGTCGTCGTTTCGCAGGCGACCGCGGCGTTGGTGGCCTTGGACTACGCGCGGGCGCTGCAGGTGACGGAGACGTTCTTCTGGACGTTCTGCGACGACTACGTCGAGCTGGTGAAGGGCCGCGCGTACGGCGACAGCGGTCCTTCGGGAGCGGAGTCGGCGCAGGTCGCGTTGGTGACGGCGTTGTCGGCGTTGCTGCGGCTGTTCGCGCCGTTCCTGCCGTTCGCGACCGAGGAGGTCTGGTCGTGGTGGCAGGAGGGGTCGGTGCACCGGGCCGCGTGGCCTTCGGTGGCGGAGTCCGACGGTGACCCGGAGCTGCTCTCGCTGGCCGGCGAGGTGATCGCGGCGGTCCGCCGCGCGAAGACCGACGCGAAGGTGTCGATGCGATCCGCCGTCGAGACGCTCACCGTGACCGGGCCGGCCGAGCTGCTGACCCGGTTCGCGGCCATCGAGCCGGACATCCGCACCGCGGGCGCGATCGCCGCCGTGGAATCGCGCGAAGGAGACTTCGCGGTGGAGGCGAAGATCTGATGCCGGTGGGTCGCCGTCAGGAACCGGCGGCGGCCCACCAGGCTTCGTCGAGCTCGCCGCGGGCCACGATCTCCGCGGGGCCCGACAGCGTCGACGCGCCGCGGGACACCGTCACCTCGACCCGGCCGCCCGGGATGTCCACTGTGGACTCCCCGGTGTCGGTGCCCGCCAGGTGGAACGCGGCCGCCACCGCGGCGACCGTGCCGGTGCCGCACGCCCGCGTCTCCCCCACGCCGCGCTCGTGCACGCGCATCCGCAGCGCGCCGTGGCCGAGGCAGTTGATGAACTCGAGGTTCACGCCGTTCGGGAACACGTCGTGGTCGAAGTCGGGCTGCTCGCGCAGGTCGAGACCGGCCACGTCGTCGTCGAGCAGCGAGACCAGGTGCGGGTTGCCGACGTCGACCGCCACCCCGGAGAACGGGCGGCCCGCGACCACCGTGACCGACGTCCCGGTGATCGTCGCCGGGCCCATCTGGACGGTCACCGAGCGGTCCGGGTGCACCACCACCGGGCGGTCGCCCGCGCGGGTGCCGACGACGAACTCGCCCTCGGGGGCCAGGCCCGCGTCGACCAGGTAGCGGGCGAACACGCGCACGCCGTTGCCGCACATCTCGGCGATCGACCCGTCGGCGTTGCGGTAGTCCATGAACCACTCGCCCGCGGACTCCTCGCCGAGCGCGGCGGCGCGCACGACGCGCAGCACGCCGTCGGCGCCGAGGCCGCGTTGCCGGTCGCACAGCGCGGCGACCTTCGCCGCGGTCAGCTCGAGGCGGGCCGCCGGGTCGGGGAGCAGCACGAAGTCGTTCTGCGTGCCGTGCCCCTTGAGGAACTCGATTCCGCCCATGGGTGCAGATTACCGGCCCAGGGTATCCAGGACGCGCGCGGCCAGCCCCGGATCGGCGCCGTCGAACCAAAGGATCCGCTGGTCGCGCCGGAACCAGGAGCGTTGCTTGCGGACGAAGCGCCGGGTGGCCTGCGCCGTTGCCGCGGCGGCCGCGTCGAAGTCGCCTTCGCCGTCGAGTTCGGCGAGCACCTGCTGGTAGCCGAGCGCCCGCGCCGCCGTCTTCCCCTCGCGCAGGCCGCGCTTCTCCAGCTCGCGCACCTCGTCGACCAGCCCGGCCTCGAACATCCGCACCACGCGCTCGTTCACGCGCTCGTCGAGCTCCTCGGGCGCACGGTCCACGCCGATCACGACGGTGCCGTAGCGGGCGGGGCCCGGCGCGGGCAGGTTCGCCGAGAACGGCTCGCCGGTGATCTCGATGACCTCGAGGGCGCGCACGATCCGGCGTGTGTTGGTGGGCAGGATCTTGGCGGCGGCCACCGGATCGCGTTCACCCAACCGGGTGTACAACGCCGGGGTGCCGAGCTGTTCGGCTTCTGCGTCGAGCCGGGCCCGGACGGCCGGGTCGGTGCCGGGGAACCGCAGGTCGTCGAGCACGGCCTGGACGTAGAGGCCGGACCCGCCGGCCAGCACCGGGACCCTGCCGTCGGCCAGCAGCCGCTCGATCTCGGCCCGCGCGTGGCGCTGGTAGGCCGCGACGGACGCCGTCTCGGTCACGTCCAGGACGTCGAGCAGGTGGTGCGGGACGCCGCGGCGCTCGGCCTCGCCGGCCTTGGCGGTGCCGATGTCCATGCCCCGGTAGAGCTGCATCGCGTCGGCGTTGACGACTTCGCCGCCCAGTTCCAGGGCCAGCTCGACGGCGAGCGCGGTCTTGCCGGTGGCCGTCGGCCCGACCACCGCGACCGGGACGACGGGGCTGTTCACGGCGGCTGACGATACCTGCGGGCCGACACGGAGCGTCCACCGGAAGTAGGATCACGAGCTTCGAGTGGCCCATCCAGTACCACGGTGCGCGCTGAGCTGCTTGAATGCCGCCTAGGGGCCGTAGCATCCGAGCACGGCCCGTGACGACCGCATTACCCGGCCCCGCTCCACGGCGGGGCGCCCGCGCGAGCGGGCGTACAGGCGATAAGGAGCCTGCGATGGCCCAGGAGAACACTTCCACCGGTACCCCGGCCCCGCACCCGGTGCCGCACGCGCTGCACGCCGGGCACGCCGCCCCGCCCGTGCCGCCCGCCGAACCCACCCCGTCGACCTGGGGCCGGATCGACGACGAGGGCACCGTCTACGTCGTCACCGCCGAGGGCGAGCGCGCCGTCGGCGTCTGGCAGGCCGGCAGCCCGGACGAGGGCTTGGTGCACTACGCACGCCGCTTCGACGACGTGCGCACCGAGGTCGAGCTGCTGGAGACCCGGCTGGTCTCCGGGGCGGGCGACCCGAAGCACGCGCTGTCGAGCGCCACCCAGATCCGGGACGGGCTCGCCGAGGCGGCCGTCGTCGGCGACCTGGCCGCGCTCGCCGCGCGGCTGGAGTACGTCATCGCGCACGCCGAAAAGGCGCTGGCCAGCGCGAAGGCGGAGCGCGAGGAGGCCCGCGCCGCGGCGGTCGCCCGCAAGCAGGCGCTCGCCGAGGAGGCCGAGAAGATCGCGGCCGACTCCACCCAGTGGAAGGCGGCGGGCGACCGGCTGCGCGCGATCCTGGACGAGTGGAAGACGGTCAAGGGCGTCGACCGCAAGACCGACGACGAGCTGTGGAAGCGGTTCTCGAAGGCCCGCGAGGCGTTCAACCGCCGCCGGGGGTCGCACTTCGCCGAGCTGGACAAGCAGCGCGCCTCGGCCAAGCAGCGCAAGGAAGAGCTCATCGCGGAGGCCGAGGCCATCAGCGAGTCCGAGGACTGGGGCGAGACGGCGGGCCGCTACAAGGACCTGATGACCGAGTGGAAGGCCGCCGGTCGCGCGCCGAAGGACAGCGACGAAGCGCTGTGGCAGCGTTTCCGCGCGGCGCAGGACAAGTTCTTCGCCCGCCGGTCGGCGGTGTTCTCCGAGCGCGACGCCGAGTTCGGGGCGAACGCGGCCCGCAAGGAAGAGCTGCTGGTCGAGGCGGAGAAGATCGACGCGGCGGCCAACCTGGAGGCGGCGAAGAGCGCGTTGCGGCGCATCCAGGAGCAGTGGGACGAGATCGGCAAGGTCCCCCGCGAGCGCATCCGCGAGCTGGACGGCCGGCTGAAGGCGGTGCAGGACACCGTGAAGGCGGCCGAGGACAGCCGCTGGCGCCGGACCGACCCGGAGGCGCAGGCCCGGGCGGCCCAGTTCCGGGAGCGGGTGGAGCAGTTCGAGTCCCAGGCGGCGAAGGCTCGGGCGGCCGGGGACGAGCGGCGGGCGAAGAAGGCGGACGAGCAGGCGGCCCAGTGGCGCGAGTGGCTGCAGGCCGCGGAGGCGGCGGTCGCCGACCGCTGAAGCCGGTGAAGGCCGCATCCGGGGACTCCGCGTCCCCGGATGCGGCCTTCAGTGCGTCTCGGGGGTCATCGGCAAGCGGAAACACCCGAAGGAGTTCGGCCGACGCCCCGACCGGGGGTCACCGCGTGCCCAGGGCCGGTCCCGGTGCTCCACTCTGCTCATGATCAGGACAACCCGCAGGATCCTCACCGCTCTGGCGGTCACCGTCGCCCTCGCCGGGCCGGCCCCGGCGCTCGCCGCCCCGGCCGGGGCGGCTCCCCTCGCCTCCGCCACCGAAGCCGGCAAGGACAAGGTGAAGGTCGAGGGCAAGCTGGGCAAGGACCACGTCAAGGTCGGCGAGAAGGTCGACCTCAAGGGCAACCTCCAGGTGCTCGAAGCCGCCCGCTCCGAGGCCAGCGTCGAGACCGTCATCGTGCAGCAGCTGCAGGCCGGCGCCTGGGTGAACATCGCCGACACGACCTGCCGGCCCAACGGCGGGTTCTCGCTCAGCCTCAGCTTCAGCGTGAGCGCCACCGTCTCGCTGCGGCTCTTCCACCCCGAGACGACGCTCTACGCCGCCGCCTATTCGGCCGGCACGCTCACCCTGCGCGTCGGCTGAACCCGGTCCCCACCGGCCTCACGAACGCGAGAACGCCGTCCTCATCCACTGGACCGCGAGGCAGATCATCGCGATCCAGGCGACGATCAGGCCGATGCCCGGGCCGCCGCCCGCCGCCCCGGGGGCGTGCGACGACTGCTGCGACCAGATGGCCAGCAGCCCGTCGACCGAGGCGAACCAGCCGCCGGCGGCGCAGACCCAGGCCAGCCACCAGCGCCGCGTCACGAGCGCCAGCGCCGACGCGAGGATGCCGACGCCGGTCGACGTCGCCGCGAACAGCTGCGGGATGCCGCCGCCCTCGCCCGCCAGGACCTGCCAGCCCGCGTGGTCGCCGACCCACGGGAGGATCTGGCAGATCAGCAGCACGAACGTGAACACCGCGATGGTGAACCCGCGGCGGCCCAGCTCCACCGTGCGGGACGCTCGTGCGCCCGCCTCGTCGATCTCGGCGGCCAGCTCGGCCAGCTCGCCGTTGCCACGGGACTCGGTCACAGCGCGCACCCACTCACCGGTTCGGGCTGGGCGGCCGGGGCACCGAAGCCCGGCAAGCCCAGCGTGACGCCGCTCGTCTTCGGCCGCAGGCCGGCCTCGGCGTTGTCGCCCGCCCGGGTTCGCCGGTGGGACAGGAGGTCGCCGTCGGCCACCAGGTGGTGCGGTGCGGCGTAGGTGACGACCGTCTCGACGACGTCCCCGGGGCGGACCGAGCGGTCGACGCCGGAGCCGGTCGGCGTGAAGTGCACCAGGCGCCCATCGCGGGCGCGGCCGCTCATCCGGTGCGTCTCGGCGTCCTTGCGGCCCTCGCCCGCGGCGACGAGCAGCTCGACGCGGCGGCCGACGATCTTCTTGTTCTCGTCCCAGGAGATCGCGTTCTGCAGCTCGACCAGGCGGTCGTAGCGCTCCTGCACGACCTCCTTCGGCAGCTGGCCGTCCATCGTCGCGGCCGGGGTGCCCGGGCGCTTCGAGTACTGGAAGGTGAACGCGCTGGAGAAGCGGGCCTGTGCCACGACGTCCAGCGTCGCCTGGAAGTCCTCCTCCGTCTCGCCGGGGAAGCCGACGATGATGTCGGTGGTGATCGCCGCGTCCGGCATGGCCGCGCGGACCTCGTCGAGGATGTTCAGGAAGCGCGCGGAGCGGTAGGACCGCTTCATCTCGCGCAGCACCCGGTCCGACCCCGACTGCAGCGGCATGTGCAGCTGGTGGCAGACGTTCGGGGTGGCGGCCATGGCGTCGATGACGTCGGAGGTGAAGGCCGCCGGGTGCGGCGAGGTGAACCGGACGCGCTCGAGGCCGTCGACGGTCCCGCACGCGCGCAGCAGCTTGCCGAAGGCCAGCCTGTCGCCGAACTCGACGCCGTAGGAGTTCACGTTCTGGCCGAGCAGGGTGACCTCGAGCACGCCCTCGGCGACGAGCGCCTCGACCTCGGCGAGGATCTCGCCGGGCCGCCGGTCGCGTTCCTTGCCGCGCAGGGCGGGGACGATGCAGAAGGTGCAGGTGTTGTTGCAGCCGACCGAAACGGACACCCAGCTCGCGTAGGACGACTCGCGGCGCGCGGGCAGCGTCGAGGGGAAGGTCTCGAGCGACTCGAGGATCTCGACCTCCGCCTCGGCGTTGTGCCGGGCGCGTTCGAGCAGCGTGGGCAGCGACCCGATGTTGTGCGTGCCGAACACGACGTCGACCCACGGCGCCCGCTTGACGATCTCCCCGCGGTCCTTCTGCGCGAGACACCCGCCGACGGCGATCTGCAGGTCGGGGTTCGCGACCTTGTCCGGGCGCAGGTGCCCGAGGGTGCCGTACAGCTTGTTGTCCGCGTTCTCCCGCACGGCGCAGGTGTTGAACACGATCAGGTCCGGCTTGGCCCCGGCGGTGGCCGGGACGTAGCCGGCGTCCTCGAGCTGCCCGGCGAGGCGCTCGGAGTCGTGCACGTTCATCTGGCAGCCGAAGGTGCGGATCTGGTACGCCCTGGGTGCCTGGTTCTCGGTCATCGGCCTCCAGGGTAGACCCGCCCCCACCTGCCTCTCGGCGTCCCCTCCCGGCGGGGATCCAGGACGTAGGCGCCGACCCAGTGAGCGACCCGCTGCACCCGTAGTCGCTGCCCAGCGTGTACGTCGCAGCCGAGCCAATACCCGTGCGTCGTCCGCTGCCACTGCTGAAGCATCCCGGCACGACAGCTTGGACATCAAGCCCGCACGGGAACGCCCGGGGGCAAGTTGCCGAACATGCGTTCGATTATGCATGACTAGGCGGCATTGACATTGCACACGCCGCCACTTGAGGTGGCGGCGTTGGTCGCGAGCGGTACACTGATCGCGCCTGCACGCCCTATCTGATTGACATGGCCCGGGGAACACCTTGGGACATACCTAGCCAGATGTGCCTACAGGTCGGGAGTTCGACGGTGCGGGAATCGTGCCACGAACGACCTCACGAGTGTTCCGCGTGGCGTGGGAGACCTAAGAGACGAAACGCCAACCGGGGTCGGGACACACTACATTCCTCGCCGACAGAGTCGGCTTTGTGCGAGACGCGTCAACACTACCCTTAGAAGGCTGGTGGGTATGCCCCGGACCTGTCAGCGGTGAGGGCTGTGCGTGTCCGACGTCTCCTGGCTCCGCCTCCTGACCGGCGGCCAGCTCCCCGCGGCCGTCGTCATTGCCGTCGTGATCGTTCTAGCGCTGGACTACCTGATCAAGGCAGCGACGCCGCTGGTGACGATCATCCTGCACAAGCTCAAACCGGATCACGACCGCCGCGTCCAGGTGGAGCGCGGACGGCTCAAGATAGTGATCGAACCGCAGGAGGAACCGAAGCGCGCCGACAAACTGCAGGCGCCGGACAGGCAGCTTCCGCCCGCGGCCGACGACGGGACACCCCGCCCGAAGATGCCGAGCTAACTCGCGAGCCGCTCAATCTCCTCGACGGCCTCGAAGCAACCGACGCTCCGAACGCACGGCTACTTTGGCGAATCGAACCGTTGCCGTATAGTTATGGCCAATGAAAACGGGCTCTCCCACCACACCCGAGGGGATGTGCCATCTGGTCTCCCCTACCCCGGCAGCCTGCCCGGTCTAGCAGGACTTGAGCTGCGGCTCCAGAGGCTTGGATGCCTTTGGGGGCGCACGGACGTCCCGCCTGGCCTGATAATGCACATGCAATAAGAGCGGCCACCCGGGGCCGGGATGTCCAAAGTGCCGGCAGGCGAATACACCTGCGTTCCACCGCACTGCACACCAACCCTGACCAGCTGGCGGGGAGGCCCTGGGACTCGCTAGCGGTTTGGGTTGCGCGTGTTCGACGTTGCTTGGCTTCGCATGCTGACCGGGGGCGGCCTCCCTACGTCTGTTGTCGTCGGTGTGGTGATCGTCTTAGCACTGAGTGCACTGATCAAGGCCGCGACCCCGCTGGCGACGATCATCCTGCACAAGTTCCGGCCGGAGCCGGGCCGCCGTATCCAAGTCGAGCGCGGGCACGGGCGGCTCAAGATCGTGATCGAACCGCAGGAGGAACCGAAGCCCAACGACACACCACAGGAGCGCGACAAGCAGCCCCCACCCACATCCAAGAGCGCCGACGGGGCACCTCAGCCGAAGCCGAAACGTCCCGCCAAACGTCGACTATGAAGTCGCCGGGCGCCCGCCCGTTACGCTGAAGCTGTATGTCTCCGCAGAGCAATGCCTACCGACAGGCCGAGATGGTCGCGGAAAGGTCGATCCCGCAAGAAGGCAAGTCTCGCGATGGACGACTGTACGACGCCCGGCACCCGCGTCAAGTACTACCGCAGGAAGAGGAAGCTCTCGCAGCGCGAGCTGGACGAGCGCGCTGACCCGAGCATCGACGTCGTCCGCAAGCCGGAGCAGGGCACCCGCCTCACCGCGGGCATTACGAGCCTCCAAAAGCTCGCCTGCGCGCTCGACGTCACCATCGCCGAACTCCTCCACAAGGTCACCCAGGTCGGCGATGTCGCCGCGGACTCTGGCGTGTCGTGATGCGCCGGGTCCTCACGTACATAGACGACCTCCTCGGCCCGGTCGCCGACACCGCCGAGCCGCTGGGGCGTGACCGAGGTGGCCGGGAGACGACTTCCGCCTGGGGCACTTACTGGGCAGTCGGTACGCCCACCTGACGTCGCTACTCCCTCAGGCCATCGTCCGAGCCCACGCCGTCGAGCAAGGCGGCCCGGCCGCGGACCACGAGAGCGCCGCGGACCTTCTCGCCCAGTTTCACCAGGTCGCCGGGTGCACCCTGATCCACCTCGTCCAGCCGGACACCACGTGGCTGGCGCTCCAGCTCGCGCGCCGCCGCCGACTGTGGCCACGACCAGCTCTGCGCCGCGACCATGCCCGGGACGGTCGCTTGGTGCCTCCTGACCCAGTGCCACTCGGCGAGGTTCACCGCCTCGCCGAGCGGGCAGCCGAGTCGGTCTCGACGTTGGGGATGTCCCGCTGGCCCGGCTCTCCGTCCACGGGAAGACTCCTGTTCACTGCGGCGACGTCGGCTGGCCAAGGAGGTCTCCGACCTACTGGATCGACGCTGTGAGCACCGGGCGAGCGCGGGCAGCGCCGCGCCGAAGACGTTCGCCAGCAGCAACGACAGGGTCGTCAGGATCCTCATGAGCAATGTGAAGGCGTTCCCGAAGCCCTTGACGAACGTCGTCATGGGCCGCCGAGCCGACCCATGACGATGACGCCTGCGGCGAGGAGCTGGTTGCACAGGTCCAGAAGCGCAGTTATGACAACCTGGGCGAGGCCCTGCAGCGCGCTGGTGACGGCGCCGGACGCATTCAGTAAGTACGCCAAGACTGTCCTCGCCCCGGCCTTCGCCTCAGCAGCGCCGCCGCGGTCGGCATCATGAGCCAGTTCCAAGTTCACCTGTCGATCGAGACGGCCGCCGCCGTCGTGGGTGGACTCTCGCCGCTCTTGGCTACGCTCGGCGTGGCGGCTGGCCCAGCCAACGCGCTGCAGGTGGACGCCCCGGCGACCGCGCCGGCTCCAGCGCACAACGAGACCCCCGCGGACATCATCAACTCCCGGTTCGAACACTCCGCCAAGGTAAGCCATCTGGGCCAGCAGTCTTCTCGTCTGCAGTAGGCGTCAGAGAATTCCCATTTCCCGTGTCAATGACAACCAAGCCGCCATTTGGGCGAATTGCGCGACGGCGCCTTCACTCCGGCGTTCTAATTGCCTACTATTGACACCATAAGGCCACGATTGGGTCTTGCTGTTTTGGGTTTTGTGAGCCCATCATGTTCGCATGAGTGCGAACCCCCCGTCCCCGACTCCCGCCCCGGACGCTCCCGAGCCGTTCAAGCGATCCGGAACGCTCAGCCAGCTCTTCGACCGCCTCCCTCCCGAGGTCTGGCCAGGCTGGTACCTCATGGCGCTGCTCATTATCGTTCTCGGTGTGATCGGACTCGCGTACGTCGCGGGCTGGGTGATCGCCGCGCTCGGCGGCGGAGTCGGGCTCACCGGCTTGGCAACGACGCTCCGAAGCAAGGAGTCTTGAGACACGAAGGTTCTCCCATACCTCGCAACGGGAGTGAAGAAGAGCCTTTTGCGTTTCAAAAGCCCGCTCAGGTGCGGAATAGCCAGGGACCCGTTTGCTGAGAATCCCCTCTGGGAGGCAGAACTCAATTTCCAGTGGATCTTTCCACGCACGCACCTGGCTACCGGCGTCCAGCATGAGCTGGCGCCGCTCGGTGTCATCCATGCGCTGCCACGCCTGCCGGCATGTCTCGCCGGCCTCAACCTCCTGCCAAGAGTCGCGGGTACTGGGCACCTGCTCCAGCTCAGCGATCACGGGCTTGCCCTCGTAGCTCATAAGGCCACGCAGCGACTCCGAGGTCAGGACGGAGGGGACCGTCGAGACGTTCCAGGGACCCTCCCTCGTCTCCCGACCGTCTGCTTCCGTCGGAGATCCTGCGGCCACAGCACTCGCCGCTTCGTCAGCTCAGTCGCCACCGAGTAGGGCGGCCGCCCGGCGAGCACAACTTCGACCATGAACCGGGTATAGGGATTAAGCCTCCGGGTCGACGCCCACGCGGACCGCAACGCCGTCGTCGCGGGGCTCCACGCCGAGACCGTAGACAGGGGCCCTACCAGACCAGCGGCCCTCTTTGCGAAGCCTCTCCCGGCTGTCCAGGGTCCGCTCCTTGATCGGTGTGCGCTCCAACTCGGCGAAGATCGCGGCGAGCTGGATCCACACCCGGCCCATGGACGTCTCGGAGTCGATGCTGTCGTCCACACAGACGATGCGCTTGCCGCGCTCAGTCCGGCCGCGCCGGCTCGGTGGCCGGGTGGGCCGGGCCGGCCGTTGCCCGGTAGAACTGGGCGTACCAGCGGCGCAGCGCCTTGATGCCCTTCTCGTGCGGCAGCAGGACCGGCCGGGCCTGGTGGATCTTGTGGTCCCAGATCCCGATTTCCTCGCGGACCTCGCCGAAGGCCTGCGTGCGGAAGACCAGCTTGAGAACGGGCGCCAGGAACGGCAACCCGGCCGGTTTGCGAACGTGGTAAAGCATTCTCAGCTCGCTGGTGCGGTCGTCGATCGGATTCGTGAGCGCCACGGCGGTCAGGGAAAGCAGGGCGCCGTGCACGCGCACCACCATGACGCCCGGGCCGTACATGAACACGTCGAAGGTGTTGTCGACGTCCCAGCGCAGGATCCGCCGCCGGATGCGGCCGCGCACCTCGGCGAACGGGCCGTTCGTGATCAGGTGCTGCACCGGCGGCTCGCTTTGGCCGTGGATGAAGTGGAAGTGGGACTCGTCCACGATGTTCTCGCGCATTTCCTGGATGTGGATCCGCGCGGTGTTCGCGTCGTCGATCGGGCGGGCGAACCGCCGGGACGCGGCTTCCGGTATCTCCGGCACTTCCCAGGTCGGCGCGCCCGGCCCGGTGTAGGCGAAGACCAGCCCGCTGTGCTCGCGGACGGGGAACCCGCCGAGGGCCACTTTCGGCGGCCGCACGGCGAACGGGGCGTGCGTGCAGCGGCCGTCCGCGCCGAATCGCCAGCCGTGGAACGGGCATTCCACCGTCCCGTCCACCACTTTCCCGCCCGCACCCAGGTGCGCGCCGTAGTGCGGGCAGTAGGCGTCGAGCACCGCCGGGGTGCCGTCCGCCCCGCGGAAGGCGATCAGGGCGCGGCCGAAGTAGTGCAGCGGCACGACCTTGCCGCGCGGCAGCTGACCACTCCGCAGCAGCGCGTACCAGCCGTGCGGCACCGGGGGCATGGGGTACTCGTCGGCGCGCGGGTCACGAGGGACCGCGGCCATCCGGCGGCGACTCATCCCGGAAGTTAACGATGTTTACTCCCCGCTCGTCGACCGTCCTCAGCCGAGATCCGGGTCACATTCGGACACCTTCCCCGGCGCCTTTCACCGCGGCTGGAAGAACTCGAGCAGCCTGCGGCTGGCGTCCGGGGACATCAGCAGCTCCTGCATGTCCGCCGACATGCGGGCGGCCGCGGCCGTTCGCTCGAACATCTCGGCCTCGTACTCCGCCACCGCCGCGCCGGAATCTCCCGGGTGCGCGGCCAGCGCCAGGCCGAGCAACGCTCCGTCCAGCAGGGCCATGTTCGCCCCCTCCCCCACCGGGGGCATCAGGTGCGCCGCGTCGCCGATCAAGGTGACCGCCGGGTTCGATGGCCAGGTCAGGCCGGGTGGGAGCGCGGTGAGCGTGCGCGGTACGACCGTGTCATCGGCCGCGGCGATCAGGGCCGTGATCGCCGGATCCCAGCCGGCCAGGAGCTCGATCACGCGCGCCCGGGCGGCGGGCGGGTCGTCGAAGTCGATCCCGCCGGCGGCGAACCAGTCCTCGCCCGTGTTGTAGAAGCTGACGCCGATGCGGACGCTGCCGTCACCGTTGCGTTGGGCGGACAGGGATTTACCCTCGCCGAAGACCCAGTAGTTGCCGCGGCCGACCATGGCCGCGAGGTCCGGGTGGGCGCGGTCGATGTCGGAGATCGCGAGTTCGACGGCGTTCTGGCCGAGGTGGGCCGGGCGGGCGTCGGTGAGCAGGGCGCGGACCCGGGAGTTCGCGCCGTCGGCGCCGACCAGCAGGTCGTACCGCGCGCTGCCGCCGTCCGCGAAATGCAGGACGCCCTCTTCGGCGCGCTCGAACGCTCGCCCCCAGCGGACCGTTCCGGAGGGGAGCGAGCCGAGCAGCAGGTCGCGCAGGTCGGTGCGGTCGATCTCCGGCCGCGCCATCGGCGCGTCCTCGGGCGTGTCCTCCTGCAGCAGGAGGGTGCCGTCCGGCTCCAGGAGGCGCATGTCCTGCCCTTCGCGACGGGCCATCGACAGGAACTCCTCGAGCAGGCCGGCCTCGCGCAGCGCCCGCTGCCCGGAATGGATGTCGAGCATGCCGCCCTGGCGGCGGGCGCCGCGCGAAGCGTCGCGCTCGTACACCACGGCCTCGATGCCCTTCACGTGCAGGACCCGGGCAAGCGCCAGCCCGCCCATGCCGGCTCCCACGATGGCGATGCGCATGCTTCCCCTTCCGATACGCCGTACGTCTCGATACACTGTATCGCAGCAGCCGATGTATTGTCACCCCATGTTGGTGTGGGAGCGGCCGGAGCCCGAAACCCGGCCGGCGCCGGCCCCGCTGAGCCGGGACCTGATCGTCCGGACCGCGGTCGAGTTGGCCGATCAAGCCGGCCTGGAAGCCGTTTCGCTGCGCAAGATCGCCGCCGCGCTGGACGTCGGGCCGATGCGGCTGTACGGCTACATCGACACCAAGGACGAGCTGCTCGACCTGATGGTCGACGCGGTCCACGCCGAGATCCGGCCGGCCGGGTCCGGGTGGCGGGAAGTGCTGACCTCGGCGGCCGAAGCCACCCGGCAGGCCGTGCACCGGCACGAGTGGTTCGCCGACCTGGCGGGCGGACGGCCCCAGCTCGGCCCGAACGCGCTGGCCAGGGGCGAGGCGGTGCTGGCCGCGCTGGACGGCGTCGACGTGGACGTGGTGATGCCGATGGTCGCCGCCGTCGACTCCTACGTGATCGGCGCGGTCCGCCGCGAGATCGCCGAGCGGCGGGCCGAACGCGCCAGCGGGATGGACCAGCGGCAGTGGCAGGCCACCCTGGGGCCCTACCTGGTGCGGATGTTCGCCACCGGCCGCTTCCCCGCGCTGGAGACGGTCGTGCGCGACGCCGCCCACCTCGACGCCGACGAGACCTTCCGCATCGGCCTGAACTTCCTGCTCGACGGCATCGGAGCGGGCATCGGCGCCGGGTAGCTACGCCCCGGCCAGCAGGGCGACCATGCCGCGCGGGGCGTCGTCGCCGAACATGATCGCGTAGATGTCTTCGTCCGCCGCCTCCGCGGCCGCCCGCGCGAACATGGCTTCCTCGTATTCGGCGAGCGCCCGCTCCACGTCGCCGGGGTGGGCCGCGAGCGCCTCGCCGAGTTCGGCGCCGTCCAGCATGGCCAGGTTGGCGCCTTCGCCGTTCGGGGGCATCAGGTGGGCCGCGTCGCCGAGCAGCGTCACCCCCGGGACGCGGTCCCAGCGGTGCCCGGCCGGCAGCGTGCAGAGCCGGCGCAGCACCGGCGGCGTGTCGCTTTCGGTGATCAGGGCGGTCAGCTCGGGCGCCCAGCCGTCGAACTCTTCGGCGACCCGGGCCGTCACGGTCTCGGGGCCGGCCCCTTCGAGCCAGTCCTGCGGTTTGAACAGCTGCGCGTACGTGTGCAGGGTCCCGCCGCCTTCGCGGTGCGCGACGAGGCCCTTCCCCGGCGCCAACGCGTAAAGCGCCCCCGCGCCGACGGCCTTCGCCGCGGCGGGATGCCGGGTGTCGCCGTCGAAGAGGAAGGTCTCGGCGACCGTGACGCCGACGTACTCCGGAGTGGCACCGGAAAGCAGCGGGCGGACCTTCGACCAGGCGCCGTCCGCGCCGACCAGCAGGCTCGTGACGAAGCTGCCGCCGTCGGCCAGGCGCACCTCGTGGCGGCCGTCGCCGAGTGCGCGCGCCCCGGCGACCTTGTGTCCCCAGTGGACGGTGCCGGGCGGCAGCGAGCCGAGCAGCAGCTGCCGCAGCTCGCCGCGCTGCACTTCGGGGCGTTCGCCGGTGCCGTCGTCAGGCCGGTCGAGCAGCACGGTGCCGCCCGAGTCGACGACGCGGGAGGACTCGCGGCCGGGCAGGACCAGCTCCCGGAACCCCTCGGTCAGCCCGGCCGCTTCGAGCGCCCGCTGGCCGTTCCAGGGGTGGATGTCGAGCATCCCGCCCTGCCGGCGCGCGGCCGGGGACGCTTCGGCCTCGTAGACCTCGACCGGAATGCCGTGCCGGTGCAGGACGCGGGCCAGGACGAGCCCGCCGAGGCCGGCTCCGATGATCGTGACAGTCATGGTCACCTCCGATTGGATTGCCGTTCCAATCGCCACCGTAGCACGAGTTTGGATCGCCGTTCCAACCATGCGATGATCGGCCCATGGCGAAACGGCGCACGGACGGGCTGTCCAAGGAAGTGATCGTGCAGGCGGCGGCCGCGATCCTGGACGACGGCGGCGAAGCCGCATTGACCTTCCGCGCGCTCACCGCGCGCCTCTCGACCGGCTACGGCGCCATCTACCACCACGTCGCGAACAAGAGCGACCTCCTCGCGGCGGCGACCGACGCCGTCATCGCGCGCGTCGTAGACGGCGCCACGGCCGGCGCCACGGCCGGCGCCACGGACGGCGGCGAGCCGCGGGAAGCCCTGCGCACCGTGTCACTGGGCCTGTTCGACGCGATCGACGCTCACCCCTGGGTCGGCGCCCAGCTGTCCCGGGAACCCTGGCGGCCCGCGCTGATGGAGATCTACGAGCGCATCGGGAGGCTGCTCGAAGCGCTCGAGGTCCCCGCGGAAGCCCTGTTCGACGCCGCGGGCGCGCTGGTCAACTACGTCCTCGGCGTCGCCGGTCAGAACGCCGCGAACGCCCGGCTGCTCGCCGCCGACGAGGCGGACCGCTCGGCGTTCCTCGCCACCGTGTCGGCGAAATGGGCTGCCCTCGACCCGGACGAGTACCCGTTCGTCCACAAGGCCGCGGCGCACCTGCGGGAGCACGACGACCGCGAGCAGTTCCTCGCGGGCGTCGACATCTTCCTGGCCGGGATCGCGACCCTGCGTTAACGGACGGCCGTGGGCGCCCAGGCCGCGAGCTCCGCGCGGACCGCCGCCAGCTGGGCCGCGGTCGGCGCCGACGCCGGTTCCGCGATCAGCGCGTAGTGCAGGCCGGGGGTGGCCGGGAGACGCAGGCGGTCGCCCACCCGGGTGACCGAAGCGACGTCCGTGACCACCGTCGGGGTCAGCCCCGCCGGGACGTGCAGCTCGGTCGGCGCCCCCGCGTCCGTCCCCTGCCACACCAGAACGCCGTAGCGCCCGGCGCCGGTCAGTGCCGCCGTCGCCGGCATCGTCGACGGGATCCGGTTCCACGTCAGCGTCTGGCTGCCGTCGCGCGAGCGGTCCTCGTAGGTGAACGCCAGCGTGTGCCCGGCCACCGCGGCCGGGTAGAGGCGGTCGAGCAGCCGCGCGTCCTGGCGGAGCTGGACGGTTCCGTCGTCCGCCGTGCGGGCCGAGGAGAAGTCCTCGCCGTTCCAGGCGTCGCCGTCGGTCTTGACCTTGTCCGGGTTGTCGTTCATCAGCTCGTGGTGGCGGCCGCTGTAGATGTCCCACTGCCACTGCGTCGCCGACAGCACCGGGCCCGACTGCGCCGGGGTGCGCCACCAGTTCGCGCCGGACACCCGCGAGTCGAGGGCCTGGTACATCGCCTTGTCCACGGTCGGGGTCTTGTCCGAGGTGTACCCGGTCATCGGGTGCCCGAACTCGGTGACGATCGCCGTCGTGCCCAGTGCGGCCGCGCGGTCCCGGACCGTGCCGAAGGCGCCGCTGTACTGGCCGTCGCCCGCCTTGCCCGGCATGAACACCCCGGACTGGGCGAGCTGGTCGTAGAAGTGCGTGTTGAACACGTACCGCGGGCCCATGACGCCGGTGTCCTGGAAGCCGCCGGGGTGGAGCTGGAAGGAGATGTTGGCGTTCCAGAACATGTTCGGCTCGACGAACGCGGGCTTGTCCTGCCAGCCGGCGGAATCCATCGCGTCGCGGAAGCGCTCGAAGAACGGCCACAGCACGTTCTGCTCCCACGCCTTGCTGTCCTGGCCCTGGTCGTACCGCCCGGCGAAGGGCTCGTTGTACGGGTCCATCCCGGCGATGCCCGCGAACTGGGCGGCACTGAGGTTCCCCTTCAGGTACGCCATCGTCTGCACGGCCTGGCCGACGAACTCGTCCTGGACGCCGCGGGCGTTGTGCCAGAAGTCCTTCGTGGCGTCCTGGACCGCGCCGTTCTGGGTGATGTTCTGGCCCCAGTGCGCGCAGATGCCGCAGCTTTCCGCGGGGTAGCCGCCGAGGTCGACGACCCACTTCGGCGCGCCGTCGCCGGTGTACCAGCTGCCGCGGTTGAACAGGTAGCGGGAGAACAGGTCCTGGTGGAAGTCCGGCAGCACGGTGAAACCCTCGTCCAGGAACGCCTTCATCTGGTCGGCCAGCGCGCCCAGGTACTGCGTGTTCACCGGCCCGCGCACCGGCTGCGTCCCGGCCCACGCGATCGGGATCCGCACGGCGTTCGCGCCGGTGAGCGCCCGCATCGACTGGGCCGAGCGGCGCGCGTCGGCCGCGTTGGCGAAGGGCAGGAAACCGTTTTCAGCGAGCTTCGTCTCGCCCGAGACGTTGAAGCCGCGCAACACCACTTCGCGGCCGTACTCGTCGACGAAAGCCGAACCGCGCACGGTCAGCCGGTGCGCGGGAACGCCTTCGGCACCGGCGGAGGCGACGACGCCGGAGGTCATCGCCACGGCGGTGAGCAAAGCCACGAGCATGCGCATGATGGCGGCCCCAAACATGAAGGAGTTTCGCAAAAAGCTAGCCACCGGGGCGCGGGCCCGTCAAGGGCCGGGGTGAACAATCCGTCGAAAGTGCGCAGTCACCGGCGGTTGTTTGTCACGAACGGGAAATCGAGTCGATCAAGCGAACCGGATTCGTGTTCCGGCCGTATCTCCCGGTAGGACGGTGGACGACGGAGGGACAGCGACGTGACGCGCGAAGGGACACTGATCGGTGACCGGTACCGGCTGCTCGGCCCCGCGGGGTCGGGGACGCCGGTCTGGCACGCCCAGGACGAGCGGCTCGACCGGCTCGTCGCCGTCAAGCCGCTGTTCGACGAGCCGCCCGTGGCGCCCACCATCCCCGCGCCGCGGGCGGCCATCTGCGACGTCGTCGACGAGGACAGCACCACCTACCTCGTGCTCGAGTACCCCGGATCGCGGACGCTGACCGAGCTGCTCGGCGAGCACGGTTCGCTCGCACCCGGGCTCGTCGCCCGGTTCGGCGCGCAGCTGGCCGCCTCGCTGGCCGCGGCGCACGACGAAGGCGTCCTGCACGCCGCCGTCGACCCGGATCACGTCGTCGTCTCCGCCGCGGGGCACGCCGCGATCGCGAGCGGCGGACGGCCCCTGCGCGCCTTCCTCGCCCCCGAGGTGCTCGACGGCGGCTTCCCCGACTTCCCCGCCGAGGTGTACTCCCTCGGCGCCACCCTCTACGCCGCCGTGGGCAGTGAAACGTGCAGTGAGATGGGCGGTGGAGCGGGTACTGCGCAGCGCCACCCGCTCACCGAAGCCGTGCTGCCGCTGCTCCACCCCGATCCCAACGCCCGGCCCACCATGGCCGTGGCCGAAGAGCTGCTGAACAGCGTGACGCCCCGCCGTCCGGGGGTGCCGGACCGCGGGGCGCCGAGGGGCGCCGCCGGCGACTACCGCTGCGTGTAGACGAAGCCCACCTTGTCGACCTCGTTGCCGGTCCGCCCGTGGAAGCCGGCGATCTGCCAGCCGTCCGGGGCGGTCCGGGTCACGCAGTCGCCGGTCGTCGAGCCGCCGGCGAGGACGCGGCCGAGGTTGGTGGCGAACCGGGCCGAGAAGATCCGGGTCGTGCCGCTGTACTTGCCCTGGCACAGGGTCGCCGTCGTGACGTACTCGCCGGTGCCGAGGGTCAGCGACGCCGCCGTCCCGCCCGTGCCGCCGTGGGTCAGCGTGGTCCCGTTCTCCAGGGTCAGCCCGACCTGGTCGACGCGGTTGCCGCCGCGCAGGGAAAGCGTGCGCACCCGGGCGCCCGCGGGCACCGCGGGGACGTCGGTGAAGTAGTCGCCGTGCGGGCCGCCGTACTGCTCCGACAGCTGCAGCGCCGGGTTGCGGGTCCAGGTGAACCGCACGGTGATCGGGTCGTGGTCGGACAGCATCTTGCCCGAGGCGTCGTCGAGGAACTTGGCGTGCTCGTTGTTGTAGAAGGTCGCGTCGAGCGAGACGAGCTTGCTGCCGCGGTAGAGCACCTTGTCGACGACCTCGCAGTCGTTGGTGGGCGCCTGCTGGTTGCACACGAGGTCGGGGCTGCCCGGCGCCGGCGCGACACCGCCGCGCACGAGCTTCACCCACGCGTCGGTCAGGCCGTTGTCCGCCCCGAACTGGGCGATCGTGTCGGCCGCGCGGGTGTAGCGCGTGTTGGTGTCGCCCATGACGACCACCGCATTGCCCGCCGAGTGCGAGCGGATGAAGGCGGTCAGCTGCGCCAGGTTCGACGCGCGCGAGGCCTCGTCGCCGTCGTTCGTCCCGGCGTTGGTGTGGGCGTTGTAGAAGTCGACGTACACGCCTTCGGCCAGCCGCACCCGCATGAAGGTGAAGCCCTTCGGGGTCAGGCAGTCGCCGGAGTCGAGCTGGCAGGACGTCCAGCGGACGCGCTCGAAGTCGTCGACGTCGTAGGGCAGCGAGGACAGCGTGTTCAGCCCGCTGCCGATGCCCGCGCCGCCGCTGGTGGGCGTGCGGTACGGGTGGTTGTCGGCGGCGTAGAGCTTCGCGTGGTAGTTGAAGTCCTCCTCGACGTGCACGACGTCGTACGGGCCGAGCCGCTGCCCGATCGCCGTCGTCGCGGGGTCACGCGGGGTCGGTGCGCTCGAGATGCTCTCGGGCAGGCCGGCGACGTTGTAGGCCAGGACCGAGAAGCTGCCGCCGCCGGCGTCGGCGTGCGCGGCGGCCGGACTGACCACTGTGGACACCGTGACGGCGAGGGCCAACGCGGCGATGCGTTTTCTCACTGGTACTCCCGCAGGATTCGGACGGACAAACCGGTGGGCGTGTATCGCGGAACCACCCGGTACCCCGGGCGGTCGGTCCGGACGGCGGCGAACCGCCCGCGCAGCCGCCGCGCGCAGAGCACGTCGACCTCGTGCCACGGGCAGGAGCCGTCGATCCGCAGCTCCAGGACGCTGCCGCGCTCCAGGGTGGCCTCGCCGCGCACGACCAGCGCCGGTCCGGCGGCGACGGACAGCGTGCCGCCGGTCTGGTGGTAGCCGCCGATCCGGAGCCCGGACGCGCGCAGGGTGCCGCCGGCGAGTTCGACGTCGCCGGTGCCCAGTGCGCCCGGCGTCGCGGCGACCAGGGTGCCCGCCTCGACGCGGGTGCCGCCGCGGTAGCTGTTGGCCCCGGCGAGCGTCAGGGTCCCGGTGCCCGCCTTGACGAGGCCGCCGTCGCCGCCGATGTCGTTGCGCCAGCTGTCGTTCGCGCCGAACCCGCCGCGCGCGGCGTCCATCGTGACCCGGACGCTCGTGTCGAACGCGCCGAAGCCGTCGGCCGCCGCGAAGAGGTTCAGCCGTCCCCAGAGCTCGGGGCCGTCGAGCAGCGGGTGCCCGCCCGGGAACGCCGTCGTGCGCAGGACTTCCCGCCGCTGCGCGGCATCCAGGTACGGCAGGCGGGTCTCGAGGAGCACCTCGGCGCCCTTGGGGACGCGCATCGCGGTGCGCGCGCCGCGGTCCGGCAGGCCGTAGGTCGCCCCGCGCGCGACCATCGCGGCGTTGGCCCGGCGGTCGCCGTATTCGTCGGCGCCGGTGTGGGCGCGGGCGAACAGCGTGTCCGGCGTCGTGCCGGTCTTCGCGGTGAAGTACTTCAGGGCCTGTTCGCGCGCTGCCGCCTTGAGCGGAGCGTTCTCCGGGTCGGCGAGCGTCGCCGCGGTGAGCGCGGTGGCCAGGGTGCGGCCGCCGATCACGTCCACCGGCGAGTGCATCCCGGCGACGATCCGCGTGTCGGACAGGTCGTAGGCCCGCGCCACCAGCTCCTGGAACCGCTCCGGGACCGCGTAGGCCAGCGCGAGGCAGGCCAGGTGGAACGCGTTGGTGTGGCCGCTGGGGAAGCCGCCGTCTTCGGCCGGGGTGGTGCTGCGCTGCCGCAGCAGCTGCGGCGCGACGACCACGTCGGACCGGTAGACCGGGAACCCGAGCGCGTCGACCCGGCCGGTGTCCTCGACCCGGCTGTCCGCGGTCAGCCGCCACGGCCGCGGGTACTGGTAGGCGTTCTTGCTCGGGTTGCCCGAGGCCCAGGTGCCGCGGACGGTGTCCACGAGCGTGGCCACCAGGCCGAGCTCCGAGTCGTGCGCACCGGCGCCGAGCGCCGAGCCCGCCGGGGCGTTCGCCGGGACGGCGTCGTCGATCTTCGCCGCCGGCGTGCCCTCGGGCGCGGAGGTGATGCTCGTGACGGCTTTGGCGCCGCTGCGGTAGAGCTCGGCGAGCGGGCCGAGGCCGCCGATGGCGGCGTAGGACTGGTGCTGGCGGTCGTGGACGAACGCCCGCTTGGCTTCGGCGTCGGTGCGGGCGCGGGTGACGGTGACGCAGTGGCGGACGTTCGCGCGCAGCACCGCCGCGTCGAGCACGACGCCACTGTCCCATGTGGACCCGGTGCGCCAGAGCGCCTGCATCCCGCTCAGGATCCGCACCGCCGCGTTGGTCTCCGCGGTGTGGTTGGCCGGAACGTTGGTGCGGTAGGAGTCGACGAACGCCGCCGTCTCCTCCGCCCATGCGGGCACGCCGAGCACGGCGGGCAGGGCGGCGACGGTGGGGACGAGTGCGGACCAGCGCAGGAAGGTCCGCCGGTCCAAGGGCGCGAGGCTCACTGGGTTCTCCTGTTGAGGCGCCGGAAAAGCGCACGGGGAATCGCTGCGGGAATGATCAGCGCCGGGCCGATCCGGGTCAAGGAGCGTCCGGAGTAATTCGCCCGGCAGTAACCTGATCTTTTGCGGAGGTACCGCGAATTCGACGAATTCACTCGATCCGGACTTCGACGGCGGGGCTGTACCCGAGCCGGCCGTGCGCGGCCACCCGGACCAAGACCCACCAGTGCGCCCCGCGCCGGGCCGTGTGCCCGGCGCGGACGGTGATCGGCACCACCGCTTTCTCACCCGCGGCGAGCCGGAACGGCTGGGCCCGCGGGCCGATCGTCACCTCGGTGCCCCAGGTGCCGAACGGGCTGATCGCCGCGATTCCGCCCCGGATCTCGCTCTGGGCCAGGTTTTCCAGCGTCACCGGCAGCTCGGCCTGCCCGCCCGGTGCCACGACGACCGCCTCCGCGAGGCCGACCGCGACCAGGTCGTCACCCGGCAGTGGGGTCCCGACCAGGATTTCGGCGGTGTCTTCGAGGAGCTGCCCGCGATCGTCGGTGATCCGGGCGGCGAGCAGGTACCGGCCGGGCGATTCCGGCCCCCGCGCCTCGACCGTGGTTTTCGCGTACTCCCCCGGCTCGAGGTCGTAACCGAGGTCCGGGGTCCGTTCCGTGCGCCACCCCGGTGGCAGCTCGAGCTCGACGCGGCCGCGGGCCGGGCGCCCGCTGCAGCTGACCGTGACGTCGAACCGGACCCGCCCGTCGGCCGGGCTCAGCCGGGTCGGCGTCACGTGCACGCTCACCGGCAGGTTGCCCACCGGCGCCGGGCCTTCGTTGTGCAGCCAGTACCGCGTGTGGACCGGCTGCACCGGTTCCGTGGCGACGTCCCGGCCGGTTCCCAGGCGGGCGACGGGTTCCAGCCGGAGGGTCGCCACGTCCGCGGCACCCAGTTCGACGCGCGCGCGTCCGTCGTCGACGGCGAGCGGCTCGCCGCGTTCTTCGAGCGGATCGGTGCGCCAAGCCGAACGGATTCCCCCGTGCACCGCGATCGACGCCGTGGCCGGAGCCCCGGTCGATTCGTACACCCGCAGCGTGAGCGCGTCCGCGGGAAGGACCGGCGAGCCCGAGGCCAGGGGGTTGCCCGCGGGTTTCGCCGCGGTCAGCACGACTTCGGCCGGGTCGACGGCGATCAGGCCCAGGGTGGCCGGGAGCGTGCCCGCGGCAGACGGCACCGGGCGGGCCCGGAGCGGGTGCGCGGCTTCCTGGGCGCGACGCGGGAAGCCGGCGTCGCGCCAGTCCCCTTCCCCGGCGACGATCGCGAAGTCGAACGTGTGGGTCCAGTGCTGCCAAGCGAAACTGGAGCCATCGGGCGCGGTCCGGCGCTCACCGTCGATCCACACGCCGCTGGGCCAGCCGCTGCACGAGCGCATCAGCGACAGGTGCAGGGTGCCGCCCGGATCGACGACGAACCCGGGGGTGCCGTGGTTGACGACCGCGACGGAGTAGCTGTCGGCCGGTTCGGCGGTCCCGGCCGTCCCGTCGGGAACCCGCACGTCGAGGGTGGCTTCCGCGCGCAGTTCGGCGATGGCGGCCCGGATGTCGTCGATGATCACGACGGGCAGGTCCCGGGGGCCGCGCAGGTCGGCGTCGGGGATCCAGGCTTCGCGCCGGGTCCGGGTGGCCGGGACGAACACGCGGCCGTGGCGTTCGAGGGTGTCCCGGTAGCGGGGCTCGGCGGCGAGGACTTCGGCGGCGTACGGGTTGTCCGCGCCGACGACGATCCGGACGTCGGGCAGGTTCGAGTCGGCGTCGAGTGCGCCGTAACGCGGACCGCCGGGGCGGGTGCAGGTCGCCGTCACGCCCTTCGCGGCCAGCGCCGCCACCAACCCCCGGACCTCCAGCCCGGGCGTGAGGGGTTCGACCACTTCGGCGACGCCGATCGCGTGCAGGACACGGGTGCCGTCGTCGTGGCCGAGCGCGATGCGGGCGGTCGCCGACAGCCCGGCCCAGGTGTGGGCCGGCGTGTCGAGCGTCCAGAGGTGTTCGGCCGCGTCGACGTCCGGGAAGCCGAACGAGCGGCCGATCGCGCCGAAGCCGACCTCGGCCACCGGAAGCGCGCCGGGGACGGCGAAGCCGAAACCGGCCCGCAGGAGCCGGTCCTGCCCCAGCGACCCGTCGACGTGCGCGCGGACGTCCACTCGGGACACTCCGCGCCACAGCGTCGTGCGCTGGGTGATCCGCAGGTCGTCCAGCGTCGTGGTGGCGACGAGCCGCTCCCCCACCGGGCTGGTCTCGACGACCACCTCGGCCGCACCCGGGCCGTGGCCGGGTCCCTTCGGCAGCAGGTGCCACGGACCTTCGCCCCACACCGGGTGCTCGGCGTGCTCGTCCTGCACGACCAGCGCGGCGGCGAGCCCGCCGTCCCGCAGCAGTTCCCGGTCGCTGCGCCGGTCGCGGACGCGCTTGAGCGCACCGCCGCGCGCCGGGTCGGCTTCGACCTCGAAGACGTCGTTCTCGATCGACGGCGGCCCCGGCCGGACCGTCCAGCCGGGCGGCACGGTGTCCGCGTCGAGCACCCGGTAGACCCGGTAGCCCAGCGCAGGCACGGCCGTGGCCAGGAACGTCAGCGTGATCTCCGCCAGGGAACCGTCAAGGTCCCGCACTACGGCGTCGGTGACGGCGGGGACCGGACGGCCGTCCGGATCGACCACCCGTGCGCCGGTGGTCCCCGGAGCCACGGTCACCGACGTGATCGCGTCCCGGGGCCAGGACAGCGTGTTGAGCACGAAGACGGCCACGCCGTCCCCGGCCGTGTCGGCGTGGTGGGCCAGCTCGGCGATCGCGCCGTCGAGGACCTCGCCGCCGCGGTCGGCCGCTTCGCGCCAGCCGGTGAGCAGGTCGAGGTAGACCTGGTCGGACTCGGTGCCGGTGACGGCGTCGTGGTGGGCGCCGTAGACCAGCTGCCGCCAGGCCTTGTCGAGAGCTTCGTGGGGGTACGGCGCCCCGAGCAGGGTGGCGAGGGTGGCCGCCCGCTCGCCGTCGAGCACCGCCACCTCGGCCGCGCGCTGGGCCTGCTTGGTGTCGATGTAGGAGACGTCCTTGCCGGTGTAGACCGGGTTCATGTCCCGGGTCTGCACGCTGATCGCCGTGCCGCGCGCCGCCGCGTCCGCGCGGACCGCGGCGAAGAAGTCGCGAGGCAGGCCGACGACGAACCGCGGCCAGGCGTACCGGGCGTTCCAGGCGCGGTGGATCTCGGTGCAGAACCGCGAGGGGATGTTGTGGTCGTGCCCGACCGGCAGCAGCACGTTGCGCGTGGCGGCGACCTGCCGCAGCGTGCTGAACTGCCGGTAGGCCTCCGCCATGGCCTCTTCGAGGGTGTCCTGGCGCTCGATGCCCCAGCCGGCGACGTAGTGGTCGGCCATGTAGGCGGTGAGCAGGCCCCGACCGCTGGGCGAGAGCCACTCGAACTCCGACGGGAACTGCATCCGGCCGATGTCGCCGGTGTGCCGCTTCGCCCCGACGTGGTGCCAGGGCCCGCGCGCCCAGGCGCTCGACTCCAGGCCCGCGTCGGCCATCAGCCCCGGGTAGGCCGGGTCGTGGCCGAAGACGTCGAGCATCCACGCCGAGCGCGGGTCGCCGCCGAGGACGTCCCGCTGGTAACCGACGCCGTAGACGGCGTTGCGGATGGTCGACTCCGGGTGGGTGAGGTTCGTGTCGGCCTCGTTGTAGTTGCCGCCGACCAGCTCGATCCGGCCGTCGCGGAGGAACCGGCGCAGGTCGTGGCGGTCGCCGGGGAAGGCGTCCCAGTGCGGTTTGAGGTAGTCGACCTCGGCCAGCACGAACCGGTAGTCCTCGTCGTCGCGGGCGGCTTCCAGGTGCGCGCGGACGAGGTCGAACGCCGAGCGCTGGAAGTGCATCCGCTTTTCCTGCGCGAGCGGCAGGTCGAGCCAGGTGTCGGTGAAGCCGGCCTGGGTGTTCCACCACACCGGGTCGTAGTGGAAGTGCGAGACCATCCACATGGTCCAGCCGGTCTCGGCGACGACGAGGTCCGCCTCCGCCGTGACGCGCCGGCCGGCCGACTCCGCGACCACGGTGACCCGGTGTTCGGAGCCTTCCGGTGCCTGGAAGACCACGCCGACTTCCACGGTGACACCGTCCGGGTGCACGTCGGCCGTGACGGGCTCCGGTGTGGACACCCGCTTGCCCTCGACGCGGATCCGCACCGGGCCCCGCGGCCCGCTCAAGGTCACCCGGACCACTTGGCGGGCCGCGGCGGCGGTGCCGACGAACAGGTCGGTGCCCCGCACGGCGTCGATGCGCACAGTTCTCCTACTTGGCGTTGGCGAGGGCGTTTTTGGCGTCGCTGAAGAACTGGGTCACGCCGGCCGCGATCGACATCTTGCCGAACGCGATCTGCTTGGCCGCCGAGTCGAGCGCGGTCTTGACGTCGCCGTAGCCCGGCGGGGCGGTCGGCGCGGTGGGCAGGCCGTCCTTGGCGACCTCCGCGGCCACGTACTCGCCGAAGTCCATGTCGGCCTTCTCGGGGGCGGAGGCGGTCGGCGCGAGCAGGTTCTTCGCCTTGTCCGACGGCGGCAGCCCGCGCTGCAGCTTCATCGTCTTGATCGCGTCGTCGTCGTTGAGGAAGAAGTTGATCAGCTTGGCCGCGCCCTCGGCGTTCTTGCTCTTCACCGGGATGCACAGCAGGACGCCGCCGGACAGCGCCTGGCCGGTCTTGCCGTTCGCCCGCGGCACGACGACGAGCTTGAGCTCGTGCTGGGTCAGCGGCTGCATCTGGGCCAGGCCCCAGCCGGTGGTCATCGCGATCTGGCCGGTGATCAGCGGGTGGGTGCCGGTCGCCGCGTCGGTGTTGCTCAGCAGTGTCGGCGGGCAGACCGCGCCGGACTTGCGCAGGCCGTCCCAGAAGGTGAACCACTCGGTCAGGTCCTCGGGCCCGAAGCCGAGGGTCTGGTCGGGGGTGTAGAGGTCCTTGCCGCGCTGGCGCAGCCACGGCTGCAGCGCGCCCGAATCGTCCTTCGACGCGTCCAGCGCGCCGTACTTGTCCGGGCCCCAGGCCTTGGAGATCTCGCCGGCGATGGTGCCGAAGTCCTCCCACGTCCAGTCGTTGGTCGGCGCGGAGATCTTGAGCTGGTCGAGAACGGTCTTGTCGTAGAGCACGGGAGCGTTGCCGGAGCCGGAGGGGACGCCGTAGGTCTTGCCCTTGACGGCACCCGCCATGCGCAGCGGCGCGTAGAGGGTGTCCAGCCCGATCGTGGCGGGGATGTAGGTACCCAGGTCGGTGAGCGTGTTCCGGCCGGCGTAGGTGCTGATGAGCGCGGTGTCCATCTGGAAGATGTCCGGCGGGTTGCCGCCGGCGAACTCGGTGTTCAGCTTGTCGAAGTACCCGTCGTAGCCGGAGTACTGCGTGGTGACGGCGATCCCGGTCTTGTCGGTGAAGATCTTCACCGCCTTCTGGTAGGCGTCGTTGCGGGCGTTGCCGCCCCACCAGCGGAAGGTCAGGGCGTTGTTCCCGCCCCCGGACCCGCCGGTGCTGGGCGGCGCGAAACCGCACCCGGCGAGCGCGGCCGAGGCCACCCCCGCCCCGGCGATCCCGAGGAACCCCCTCCTGGACAGGTGCTGTGCCATCGCGGTCTCACTTTCTGCTGTTGGGGTTCAGCCTTTGATGCCGGTGTTGGCGACGCCGTCGACCAGCCGTTTCTGGCAGATCAGGAACACCGCGACCGTCGGGACGAGGGTGACCACCGACATCGCGAGCATCCCGCCGTAGCTGGACCCGCTCGCCCGGTCGATGAAGGAGTTGAGGCCCAGCGGGACCGTGTACCGGGACTTGTCGGAGAGGTAGACCAGCTGGCGCAGGAAGTCGTTGAACGTCCAGATGAACGTCAGGACCCCGGTGGTCAGCAGGGCCGGGCGCAGGAGCGGCAGGATGACCGAGAAGAAGACGCGGGCGTGCCCCGCGCCGTCGATGGCCGCCGCTTCGTCCAGTTCGCGGGGAATGCCCCGGATGAACTGGACCATGAGGAAGATGAAGAAACTGTCGCAGGCGAGCAGCTGCGGCACCACCAGCGGCAGGAACGTGTTGATCCAGTCGAGTTTGTAGAAGATCGTGTACTGCGGGATCATGGTGGCCTGGAACGGCAGCATCAGCGTCCCGAGCATCAGCCCGAACCAGATCCTGCGGAAGGCGAAGTCGAGCCGGGCGAACGCGTAGGCCGCGAGCGAGCAGGACGCGATGTTGCCGATCACCACGCAGAGCGCGATGGTCGCGGAGTTCGCGAGGTAGCCGGTGAACGACGTCCCGGTCGCCGTCCAGCCGCTCAGGTAGTTGTCGAAGGTGAAGTGCCACGGGATCGGGTCGAGCGTGCTGAAGATCCGGTTCTCCGGCTTGAACGACGCCCCGACCAGCCACACCAGCGGGTAGATCATCACGACGACCGCGGCGAGCAGCACCCCGTGCGCGCGCCAGTGGGTCTTCGCCGGTGCCTTGAGGTTGACGGCCATTTCGGTCCTTTCAGTCCGCGTAGGTGACCCAGCGCCGTGAAGACGCGAAGTAGAGCGCGGTGAAGAGCCCGATCACCACGAACAGGACCCACGCCATCGCCGAGGCGTAGCCCATCTGCAGGCTGGAGAAGCCCTTGCGGTAGAGGTAAAGCGTGTACAGCATGGTCGAGTCGATCGGCCCGCCCTGCCCGCCGCTGACGACGTAGGCCGGGGTGAACGTCTGGAACGCGTTGATCGTCTCCAGGACCAGGTTGAAGAAGATCACCGGCGACAGCATCGGCACGGTGATCCGGAAGAACATCCGGATCCGGCCGGCGCCGTCGAGCTCCGCGGCTTCGTAGAGTTCCCGGGGGATCTGCTTGAGCCCGGCGAGGAAGATCAGCATCGGGGTGCCGAACTGCCAGCCCGACAGCAGCACCAGCGTCCACAGCGCGAACCGCGGGTCGCCGATCCAGTCCGCGCCCCGGACGCCGAAGATGCCGAGCACCTGGTTCAGCAGGCCCTGCTGCGAAAAGATCTGGCGCCACATCACCGACACCGCGACGCTCGCGCCGAGCAGCGAGGGCAGGTAGAAGACCGAGCGGTAGAACCCCAGCGCGCGCAGGCCCCGGTTCAGCACCGCGGCGACGACGAGCGCGGCCGCGAGCTTGAGCGGCACCGAGGCGGCGACGTAGGTGAGCGTGACCTTGACCGAGTGGAGGAACTTCTCGTCCTGCCACAGCGCCAGGTAGTTGTCGAAGCCCACCCACTGCGGCGAGCTCAGCAGGTCGAACTTCGTCAGCGACAAGTACAGCGAGTAGCCCATCGGCAGCAGGACGAACCCGAAGATCCCGAGGAACCACGGCATCAGGAAGGCGTACGCGGCCCAGTTGTCCTTGTGCCGTTTCCGGCGGCGGCGGCGGACGGGCGCGGGTTTCGCCGGCGGCGCGCTCCCGGCTTCGATCGGGTGCGTTGCTGCTTCGGCTGACATCGGCTGCTCCCGGGACTCCAGCGTGGACCGGCGGCTCCGCGAAACGGGGCGGCCGCCGTGGCACTTCTTCCGACGCACGCGGTTCCAGTGGTTCCGTCCCAGGGAGCTGGAAGCGCTTTCTCGGCACTCTAGGCAGGGCGCTCAGCCGCTGTCAACGGCCAGTCGTTCACCCCTCGGCCAGCACCGCACGGATCCCCCTCTCCCTGGCCAGGTGCGCCGCCCCGAGCACGGTGGCGCGGGCGCCCAGCTCGCTCACCACGACGTCGGCGGGCCAGCTCAGCCGCTCGACGGCGGCGACGACACCGGGCCGCAGCAGCTTGTTGCGGCCCACCCCGCCGCCCAGCACGACCAGGCCGGGGTCGACGACCGCGCAGATCGACGCGGCCAGGTTCCCGACGGCTTCGGCGTGTTCCGCGACGATCTCGAGCGCGACGGCGTCACCCTTCTCGGCCAGCGCGAACAGCGCGGCGGCCGTGCGCGGCGCCGGGTCCGGACGGCCCGCCCAGCGCCCGCGGGCGCGCCGCAGCAGCGCCCGCGAACCGAGCCGCGCTTCCAGGGCGTCGCGGACCGGCGGCCGGTCGTCCGCCCAGGGGTAGGCCAGCCGCGCGACCTCCCCCGCCGCGCCGCTCGCCCCGCGCACCAGCCGGCGCCCGAGCACCACCCCCGCCCCGATCGCCACGCCGACCTGCAGGAACACGAAGCTGTCGCGGGCGCGGCCCGCCCCTTCGGCCAGTTCGGCGATGGCCGCGCAGTTGACGTTGTTCTCCGTGTGCACGGGCGCGCCACCGGGCAGCCCGAGCGAGGCCACCGCGTCGCGGACCCTGGCCATGGTCGCCGGCTCGCCGCGGCCGGGCGGGGAGACCACATCGGACACCGCGACCACCACGGCCCGGAGCGGACCGCGCCCGTTCCCGCGGCGCAGCACGGCTTTCACCATGGCTTCCGCGGCGGCCGGCCGCGCCGTCTGGTCCTCGTCGAGCAGCTCGCCGTCGAGCCGGGTCGCCCGCAGCGCCACCTGGGTGGATCCGCGGTCCACCGCCAGCACGTACCCGGCCCGGGGGCCCAGCCGGTAGATCGCCGCGGTCCGCCCGGTGGTCCCCGACGAGCTGCCGCTGCGCTCGGCGAGCCCCGCGGCTTCCAGCTCGGCCACCACCAGGGAGACCGTCGGCTTCGACAGCCCGCAGGCCACCGCGAGCTGCGGCCGGGTGGCCTGCCCGGCGGCGGCCAGCGCGGCGAAGACCTCGCCGGCACGGTCACCGATGCCCGATTTCGCCATCTGTACCTGCTTTCCCCGCAGTGAAACTGTCGAACGAACCCCGCCGCTCCCCCGGCACGTTGACAACGTAACGGTTCGTTTGTTTACTACCTAACCAAGTGCGGGTCCCAGCCGCATCCCCCGGTTTTTCCGCTCCCCTCGAGGCAAGGGGTTTGGGAAAGCGCTTTCCCGACCACGTCGACCGGTCCGGTGCCCAGGACGGCAGGGAGGCCGCGAAGCAGATGGATCCGATCCTGCTGCCGAGCCAGCACGCCAGCTCGCACGACCTGCCCGACGATCCCGCCCACCTCGACGCCGTCCTGGCCGCCGCGGTCACCGACGCGCTCGCCGCGCAGCAACACGACGGCAACTTCGAGGACCCCGCGGCCGACGACGACATCGGCGACATGGGCCTCGGTGTCATCTCCCTCCTCTGCCTGGCGGCGCGGCGCGGCGTTGCCGACGACCCGGAGCTCACCGACGCGGTGCGCCGGGGCTTGGACTTCTTCCTGGCGCACCGGGTGTTCCGGACGGACAACCCCGGTGAGCCGTTCCTGCGCGTCCGCCACAGCGGCCTGCCGTACGCGCGGTATATGCCCGGAGAAGGCGAACACCCCTTCGGCGACTGGCCGAGCACGGTGTGGGCGATGCTGCACGCGGTCAACGTCCTGGACCTCGGCGAAGGCCTGCTCACCGGCGACCGGTACGCCGAGGTGACCGAGCTGGCGCTCGGGTACTGGCGCTGGCTGACCGAAGCGAGCGTGTTCAACCCCCAGCAGACGGGCAACCAGGCCCTCGGCGCGGTCGTCGCGGGCCTGATGCTCGGCCGCCACCTCGACCGGGTGTCCCGTGACCGCGAAGGCCACCGCGTCACCACCGCCGCCATGCGGCTGTACACGGACGTGATCCGGCCGTCCCGGGTGACCGACCGCGGCTTCGCGCTGCCGGCCGAGCACGGCGCCGGCCACGACCAGAACTACCTGCCGATCTCGCTGTCCTTCCTGGCCCAGGCCCACCGGGTCACGGCCGACCGGCTGTTCCTCGACGACGGCGCGGAGCTCGCCCGCCACCTCGACTGCCGCCTGTCGGCCCGCGGCTTCGACTACGGCGGGCCCCGCTACAGCGAGCAGCACTGCGGCGCCGAAGGCCTGCTCGGCCTCCGCTACTTCGGCGCGCACCTGGCCACCGACCTCGGCCGGTACCTGTCCGACCGCCGCGTCGCCTACTACCCGCAGGCCCGGACGGGCGCGCCGAGCGGGCACTTCGCGTTCACCACGGTCTGGCTGTACCAGGACGACAGCAAGTGGCACCGGGCGCCCGCGTTCCCGGTCACGACCCCGTATTCGCTGCGCCACCGAGCCGCGTCGGTGTCGTTGACGGGCAGCCACACGCCGTACCTGATCGACGCCGGCCGCGCGGTGGTGATCGAGCCGGTGCTGGCGGGCCAGCACGGCATCGGCCCGGTACTGGGGCGCACGCTGCTCACCCGCGCGCTCGGCCCGCTGCGCAGCCGCGACGCCCGGGACGGCGACGTCGCCGCCCGGCTGGTGACCAAGGCGGTGGTCACCCGGGAGCAGGTGATGCTGAGCGTCCAGCAGGTGTTCGTGGTGGAGGAGCACCGGACGACGCTGCTGGCGGTGGTCCCGGTGGCCGGGTGCGAGTTCCTGGCCGGGTTGCCGTACGTCGAGGAAACCCCCGAGGGCCAACGCAAGATCGTCACGGTGGCGGCGCCGGATGGAGAGCCGTTCCCGCTGGAAACGCCCGGCGCGGTGTTGGAGACGGACGGCACGCTCCTCGCGGGAAGCCTGGCCATCACGTCGGGCGCGTCGCTGAGGGTGGTGAACCCGCCGGCGGGCGAGACGAACTTCAACAGCCCGGAGACGATCGGCCTGACGCAGGAGCAGCTGGCGTTCTCCCTGGCCGACGACCCCCGCGGGTACGGGAATCCGGACGAGGGCTGGCACCGGGTGACGGACACGAACCACGTCCTGGCCGGCCCGCTGCCGGGTTCGCCGCCGGGATCGTCGGTCTTCGCGGTCCGGTACGGCCCGCATGAGGACGTCCCGTTCACGGCCGGGGTGCGGGTGTCCCCGGACGGGCTGGTGGTCGAGACACCGGGCTTCTCCGTCGTGATCGGCGATCCCGCGGGCGACGCGGCGGGGGCACCGACCCTGCGGGTGACCCGGCCCTAAGCCCGGTCGGCGGCCCGGTACCGCTGCATCTTCTCGCGGCTCCCGCACGCGCCCATCGAGCACCAGCGCCGCCCACCGGCCCGCGAAGTGTCGAGGAACAGCAGCGAGCACTCGGGATTCGCACACTCCCGGACCCGGGCGGCGGCCTCACCGCCGAGGACCGCGACCGCGTCCGCGGCGAGCAACCCCAGCAACGACGGCACCGTCGCCGACACCAGCCGCGTCCGCAGCCCGGCCGGCGTGGGGTGCAGGGCAGTCACCGGCGGTGGCTGCGCCGCCCAGCGGTTCACCGTGGCCAGGTCCTCTTCGGACAGCCGGCCCCGCATCAAGCGGTAGACGGCCTCCCGCAGCTCGCGCGCCGCCGCGAGGTCGGCCGCCGTGCAGGGCGGGTCAGCCGGCGTCAGGCCCGCTTCGGTGAACCAGCGGCCCAGCGCCGCGGGATCGGGCAGGCGCTCGAAACCGCCGTCGCGCCACCGCATGCCGACCGTGGCCGTGAAGTCCACCGACGGACGGCCGCCGTGGAAGCGGAACGCCTGCTTGTCGCCCACGCCGCCGAGGCTACCGTGTTACCCCTTGAACCGGTAACGTGAGTCCGGTGAAATTCGCGATCATCGGCGCGGGCGGCCTGGGCGGGTTCTTCGGGGCCCGGCTCGCCGCCGCCGGACACGACGTCTCCTTCCTGGCCCGCGGCGAGCACCTCACGGCGTTGCGCGAGCGCGGCCTCACCGTGGCCGGCCCGGACGGGACGGCCACGACCCGGCGGGTGCACGCCACCGGCGACCCCGCGGAGCTCGGCGCCGCCGACGCCGTCCTCCTGGCGGTCAAGACGCGGCAGCTCGACGACGCCGTGGCCGCGCTGCCGTCGGGCACGGAGGCGGTGATCACCCTGCAGAACGGGGTCGACGCGCCGGCGCAGGCCGCCCGGACGCTGGGCAAGGACGCCGTCCTCCCCGGCGTGGCGAAGGTGATCGCCGCCCTCGACGGACCCGGCGTGATCCGGCACGTCGGCGGCCCGGGCTCGCTCGACTTCGCCGAATGGGACAACCGGCCGAGCGAGCGGGCCGAGCGGATCCGCGCCGCGTTCGCCGCCGCCGGAATCCCCTCCGCGGTCCCGGCGGACATCTGGGCCGAGCTGTGGGCGAAGTTCCTGTTCATCGCCCCGGCCGGTGGGCTGGGCGCGGTCACCGGCGCGACGTTCGGCGAGCTGCGCGAGCACCCCGAAACCCGGCGGACGCTGCAGGCCGCGATGGCGGAGGTCGAACGCCTGGCCCGCGCCGCCGGCGTCGCCCTGCCCGCCGACGTCGTGGCCACCACCATGGCGTTCGTCGACCGGCAGCCGGCCGAGGGCACGACGTCGATGCAGCGCGACATCGCCGCCGGTCGTCCGTCCGAATTGGACGCTTGGACCGGTTCCGTGGTGCGGCTCGGCCGGGAGGCCGGCGTCCCGACGCCGGTCAACGACGTCCTCTACGCGGTGTTGCGGCTGCGCGAAGGCCGGTGAGGTGCCCGGCGGGCCCGGGATCTGGCACGATCAGGCCGTGACCAGCAGCAGGCGCACGCGCGGGCTCGCGATCGCGGCCGTCCTCCTGCTGGTGCTCACCGCCTGCACCAGCGGCTTCGGCGGGCTGAAGCTGCGAATCGCCGCGGGCAACCCCAGCGGCGTCTACTACAAGCTCGCCCAGACCCTCGCCACCGCTTGGCAGACCGGCCTGGGCATCGACCGGCCCGCGGTGCTGCAGACCCAAGGCTCGCCCGACAACATCAAGAAGGTGCTCGCCCACCAGGCCGACGTCGCCTTCGTCGCGGCCGACGTCGCCGCGGACCGGTACCGGGCCCACCCCGAACTCGCCGCGCTCGCCCGGATCCACGACGACTACCTGCACATCGTCGTCCGGGCCGACTCCGACATCCGGTCGGTGTCCCAGCTGAGCGGCCACCGGATCGCGATCGGCTCACCGCAGTCCGGTGTCGAGTACATCGCCGACTGGCTGCTCG
Source organism: Amycolatopsis sp. NPDC004747 (assembly GCF_053601335.1). Lineage (NCBI taxonomy): Bacteria > Bacillati > Actinomycetota > Actinomycetes > Pseudonocardiales > Pseudonocardiaceae > Amycolatopsis > Amycolatopsis sp. NPDC004747. Next base: position 132,493 of record NZ_JBSGBQ010000011.1, read on the forward strand.
GGCTGCTCGGGCTGCGGGACTCGGTCAGCACGACCACCCTCGGCCTCGACGATTCCGTCCTCGCGCTGCGCAACCACGAGGTCGACGCGTTCTTCTGGTCCGGCGGCCTGCCCACGCCGAAGCTGCTGGAACCGGAGAACCGGGGCAAGCTGCACCTGCTCGACCTCGCCGACGTGATGCCGAGGGTGCAGGCGAGCAGCCAGGTCTACAGCACCGCGACGATCCCGGCGAGCACGTACAACCAGGGCTTCCCGGTGACGACGCTGGTGGTGCCGAACTTCCTGGTGGTCCCGGCGTCGATGCCCGACGACGTGGCGGAAGCCCTGGTCCGCGGCCTCTTCGACGCACGCGGAGCGCTGGCGAGCGCCAACTCGGCGGCGCTGTCGATCGACGTCCACCCGGGCATCGAGACCCAGCCGATCCCGCTCCACCCGGGCGCGCTGCGGTACTACCGGTCCCAGAAGACCTAAGCCACCGGGAACACCATCGAGATCCGCAGCCCGCCGCCCTCGGGCAGCTCCAGCTCCAGCTCCCCGTCCGAATGCGCGACGATCTCGCTGACGATCGCCAGGCCCAGCCCCGACCCCGGCACGTTCTGGTGCGCCGGGCTCCGCCAGAACCGGTCCAGCGCCCGGTCGAGCTCGTCCGGCCGCAGTCCCGGCCCGTGATCGCGCACCGACAGCCGCACCCGGTCGTTCTCCCGGTGGACCGCGACGAGGATCTCCGTACCGGACGCGGTGAACTTCAGCGCGTTGTCCAGCAGCGCGTCCAGGATCGTCTCCGCGCCCCGCGGCGGCATGCACACCCGGGCACCGTCGCCGGAGGTCTCCACGACCAGGCGGACGTCACGGGCCTCGCCGACCACCGACCAGTCCGCGACCCGGTCCGCCACCGCCTCGTCCAGCACCACCGGGTCCAGCTCGCCGCCCGACGCCTCCGCGCGGGCCATCGACAGCAGCCCGTCCAGGATCTGGTGCAGCCGTCCGGCGTCGACCCTGGCCGCCTCCAGGTCGGCGGCCGCCGGCTCGTCGTCGACGTGGCCTTCGAGGTTGCCCAGCCGGATCTTCAACGCCGTCAGCGGGTTGCGCAGCTGGTGGGAGGCGTCGGCGACGAACGCGCGCTGCGCCGCCAGCGCGCCCGACACGCTCGACGCCATCCGGTCGAAGGACCGGCCGAGCTGCCGCAGCTCCGGCGGTCCGCCGCTCTCCCCCACCGGTTCGGCCTCCCGGCCGCTGACCACCGACGCCACCAGCGCGCCCGTCGCGTCGTCGAGCCGGTGCACCGGCCGCAGGATCCAGCGGACCACCGGGATCGCCACGGCCAGCGCGAGGGTGAAGGCGAGGATCCCGCCCGCGGCGAGCAGCAGCCACCACCACAGCACGTCCGCCCGCTCGGAGCCGGTGTCGGACACCGTCAGCACCGCGCCGTGCACCTCACCGTCGGCGAGCACCGGCTCGGCCAGCACCAGCGGCGTCGAATCCCACGGCATCAGCACGCCGGCCGGCTGCGACCGGCGGCCGGCGAGCGCCTCGTGGACCGGGCCGCTGAGCCGTTCGGCCTTGAGGTCGATCCACGGCCCGGCCGACGAGGCGAACAGCTTGCCGTCCTGGTCGACGACCGCCGCCCGGACGCCGTAGACCTCGTTGTAGCGGGTCAGGTCCGGCTCGATCAGCCCCGGTTTGTTGTCGAGCAGCGGCCGCTGGGCCAGCGACGCGAACCGGGCCGTGTCGGTCAGCCGGTCGAGGAACAGGTCCTGCTGCGCGCCGGCCGCGATGCTCGCGGCCAGCGGGATGCCCAGGCCGAACACCAGCAACGCCACCAGCGTCAGCACGATGCCCTGCAGCCGGACGCGCACGCTCAGCTCCGGGCGACCTGGCCGCCGAGCCGGTACCCGACCCCGCGGACGGTCTCGATCAGCGCCGGGCGGCCCAGCTTCGTCCGCAGCGTCGCGACGTGGACGTCCAGCGACCGGCTCTCCGCCGGGCCGCGGTGGCCCCACACCTCGGTGAGCACGTGCTCGCGCGAGCAGACCGCGCCGCGCGCGCCCGCCACCAGCGCCAGCACCTGGAACTCCTTGCGGGACAGCGCCACGGCCTTGCCGTCGACCAGCACCTCGTGCCGGGAGACGTCGACCGTGACGTCCCCGACCCGGATCACCACCGGCTCGGCGGCCGGGTGCTCCCCGCGGCGGCGGCGCACGGCCTCGACCCGCGCCAGCAGCTCCTCGACGTCGTAGGGCTTGACCAGGTAGTCGTCGGCGCCCGCGCGCAGGCCCTGGATCCGGTCGTCGACCTCGCCGCGTGCCGAGACGACGATGATCGCGACGTCGCTGACCGCGCGGATCTGGCGGCACAGCGTCACGCCGTCGATGTCGGGCAGGCCGAGGTCGAGCAGGATGACGTCGACCTCGTGCACCCGGTCGAGCACACCGGCGCCGGTGGCGAGCCGGGCGATCGCCAGGCCGCGGCGGGTCAGCGCCGGGATGAGCGCACCCGCGACCCGGTCGTCGTCCTCCACCAGCAGCACCCGCACCCGTCCGCCTCCCATGGTGACCTGCTTCACCGGCCGGTACGGCGAACTCTAGGACGTCCGGGCGGCCCCCGCACCGGCCACCCGGACGGTCACACTCCGTGACCCCGGGTGGACACCCCCCAAAATGGACATCGATACTCAGTTGAAACCCTAAGTATTGCTCAAGCGGCCTTGCCAGCCGGTACGACAACGGTAGGTTCTCGCCCATCGCGTGGTGACCCATGCCCGAATTGCACGAACGACCCGGGAGGCCAGATGACCGCGGAGGTGGCGGCGCCGATGATCAAGGCGTCCGCCGTGAACAAGTACTTCGGCGACCTGCACGTGCTCAGGGAGATCACGCTCGAGGTGCCTCGCGGCCAGGTCGTCGTGGTGCTCGGCCCGTCGGGCTCGGGCAAGTCGACCCTGTGCCGGGCGATCAACCGGCTGGAGCCGATCAACTCGGGCGAGATCGCCGTCGACGGCGTCCCGCTGCCCGCCGAGGGCAAGGCACTGGCCGCGCTGCGGGCCGACGTCGGCATGGTGTTCCAGTCGTTCAACCTGTTCGCGCACAAGACCATCGTCGAGAACGTGATGCTCGCGCCGGTGAAGGTCCGCAAGACCTCGCAGGCCGACGCCCGCAAGACGGCGATGGAGCTGCTGGAACGCGTCGGCATCGCCAACCAGGCCGACAAGTACCCGGCGCAGCTTTCCGGTGGCCAGCAGCAGCGCGTCGCCATCGCGCGGGCGCTGGCCATGCGGCCCAAGGTCATGCTGTTCGACGAGCCGACCTCGGCGCTGGACCCGGAGATGGTCCAGGAGGTCCTCGACGTGATGACGGGCCTGGCCAAGGACGGCATGACGATGCTCGTCGTCACCCACGAGATGGGCTTCGCCCGGCGGGCAGCCGATCGGGTGATCTTCATGGCCGATGGCGAGATCGTCGAGGACACGACGCCGGAAGAGTTCTTCACCGCGCCGAAGAGCGAGCGCGCGAAGGACTTCCTCGGCAAGATCCTGACCCACTGAGATCGAACGTTCCGCGGCGCCGTCGGCGTCCGGGTGACGACACACAGGAGAGATTCACATGAGGATCCGCACCCTCGCGGTGGGACTGCTCGCCGGTGGCCTGGCGCTGACCACGCTGACCGCCTGCGGCAAGGAAGGCACGCCGACCACGCCGGGCTCGGGCGAGCAGAGCGGCACCAACGCCCCGGCCGCGCTGAGCTACCCGGTGGCGACCGGCGTCGACCTGGCCGGCTCCCCGGTGTTCGCCAAGATGAAGTCGGCGGGCGCGCTGACCGTCGGCGCCAAGGACGACCAGCCGGGCCTCGGCCTGAAGGACCCGACGACCGGCAAGTTCGGCGGCTTCGACATCGAGATCGCGAAGCTCGTCTCGGCCGGCCTCGGCTTCGACCCGGAGAAGATCACCTTCCGCACGGTCGACTCGGGTGCCCGTGAGCAGACGATCGCGAACGGCGACGTGAACTACTACGTCGGCACCTACTCGATCACCGACAAGCGCAAGGCGCTCGTCTCCTTCGCCGGCCCGTACTTCATCGCCGGCCAGGACCTGCTGGTGCGCAAGGACGACAGCTCGATCACCGGCAAGGACACCCTCAAGGGCAAGAAGGTCTGCTCGGTCACCGGCTCGACCCCGATCCAGAAGGTCCGCTCGGAGAACCTGACCGAGCCGGCCAACATCGTCGAGTTCCAGAAGTACTCGCAGTGCGTCGAGAAGCTGCTGTCGAAGGACGTCGACGCGGTCACCACCGACGACGCGATCCTCAAGGGCTACGCGTCGCAGGACCCGGACAGCCTGAAGGTCGTGGGCCAGACGTTCTCCACGGAGAAGTACGGCATCGGCCTGAACAAGGACGACAAGGTCCTGCGCGACAAGGTCAACGACATCCTGCAGAAGGCGCTGGACGACGGCACCTGGCAGAAGATCTACGACGCGACGCTCGGCAAGTCGGGTTCGGCCGCCAAGAAGCCGACCCTCGAAAAGTACTGACGCTCGCGTGACGGCCGGTGGATCGGGCTTCCCGGTCCACCGGCCTTCTCCATCCACCCCTTGACCACGGACGCGGGGAAGGCTCCATGGACGTCCTGCTCAACAACCTGGACCTGTTCGGTCCGTTCTTCCTCACCACGATCGAGCTGTTCCTGCTCTCGGCCGTCGGCAGCCTGATCTGGGGCACGGTCCTGGCCATGCTGCGGGTGAGCCCGGTCCCCGTCTTCCGCGCCGTCGGCACGGCGTACGTGACGGTCGCCCGGAACACGCCGCTCACCCTGGTGTTCGCGTTCTTCGTGTTCGCCTACCCGCTGCTGGACATCGTCAAGCTCGACTACTTCCCGGCCGCCGTGACCGCCCTGACCGTGTACACCTCGGCGTTCATCTGCGAGGTCGTGCGCTCGGGCATCAACACCGTGCCGGTCGGCCAGGCCGAGGCCGGCCGCGCGCTGGGGCTGACCTTCGGCCAGATCCTCGGCCAGGTCGTGCTCCCGCAGGCGCTGCGCTCGGTCGTCCCGCCGCTGATCAGCACCCTCATCGCGCTGCTGAAGAACACCACCATCGCCGCCGGTTTCTCGGTCGCCGAGGCGGGCGCGATCCGCTCGTACCTGTCCGAGCGCGGCGAGAACCAGCTGATCGGCCTGCTGTGGGTCGCGCTCGGCTTCATCATCCTGGTCGCCGTGCTGTCGTTCGTCCAACGCAGCCTGGAGAAGCGCTGGAGCGTGGCCCGATGAGCAACGTGTTGTTCGACGTCCCGGGGCCGAAGGCGCGGCTGCGGTACCGCACGTACGCGGTCGTCGGCTCGCTCGTGGTCGTCGCGTTCGTCGCCTACATCGGGTGGCGGTTCTACGACAGCGGCCAGTTCACCGCCCGCAAGTGGGAGTGGCTGCAGTACGCGCAGGTGCAGCGCGACCTGGGCAACGCGGTGCTGTCGACGGTCGAGGCGTTCGCCGCCGCCGCGGTGCTCGCGCTGATCTTCGGCGCGATCTTCGCGGCGGGCCGGCTGTCCGACCACGTGTGGATCCGCCGGGTCGCCGGGTTCGTCGTGGAGTTCTTCCGCGCCATCCCGGCGCTGATCCTGATGTTCCTGTTCTACTTCGGTCTGCCGACCGTCGGCGTGCCGACGAGCCCGTTCCTCGGCGTGGTCCTCGGCCTCACGCTGTACAACGGCTCGGTGCTCGCCGAGGTGTTCCGCGCGGGCATCCAGTCGCTGCCGAAAGGCCAGAGCGAAGCCGCGTACGCGCTGGGCATGCGCAAGACCCAGGTGATGTTCCTGGTCCTGCTGCCGCAGGCGATCCGGGCGATGCTGCCGACGATCATCAGCCAGCTCGTCGTGCTGCTGAAGGACACCGCACTCGGCTTCATCATCACCTACCAGGAGCTGCTGTACTACGCGCGCTACATCGGTTCGCAGGGCACGTTCGGGCGGCCGATCGTGCCGTCGACGATCGTGGCGACCGCGATCTACGTCGTGATGTGCCTGCTGCTCACGGCGCTGGCGACGTACCTGGAGCGGCGCAACCGCCGCAACAAGAAGATCGTGGCGGCACCCCCGGCCACGGGCGAGGCAGCTCTCGTCTCCGCCGGCACCTGAGTCACCCGTTCGAGGCCCCCGGGACACGTCCCGGGGGCCTTGTCGTGTCCCCGGGTGTCCCCTAGCGTCGGGCGCATGGGTGTCGCACTGGTGACCGGCAGTTCCCGCGGGCTCGGCCGGGTGATCGCTCGCCGGCTGGCCCGCGACGGGTTCGCCGTCGCGGTCAACGGCCGCCACGACAACGCCGACCTCAAGACGGCGGTGGAGAGCATCCTCGCCGAGGGCGGCCGCGCGGCGGCGTTCGCCGCGGACGTCACGGACCGGCGCCAGGCCGGCGACCTGGTCGACGCGGTGACGGCGCTGCTGGGCCCGATCGGGGTGCTGGTGCTGAACGCGACCGGCCCCCAGCCGGAGGCGCCGGTGTCGTCGGTCGACTGGCCGGATCACCTGGCCCAGCTGGACTTCTTCGTGCGGTCCCCGGTGCTGCTGGGCCACGCGGTGCTGCCGGGGATGCGCGCCCGCGGCCACGGTCGCATCGTGCACGTCGACTCGGAGGTGGCGGACCGCCCGCCACCCGGCCGCTCGGCCTACGCGACGGCCAAGAGCGCCCAGATCGGCCTGGCCAGGGCCTGGGCCCGCGAACTGGCCCCGGACGGCATCACGGTCAACACGGTGGCGCCCGGGTTCATCCCGGTGGAGCGCCACGCGGAGGTCCCGGAGGCCGAGCGGGAGGAGTACCGGGCGTCGGTGCCGGCGGGCCGGTTGGGCACCCCGGAGGAAGTGGCCGCGGCGGTGAGCTTCTTCGCCTCCGAGGAGGCGGGCTTCGTCACCGGCCAGCGCCTCCTCGTCGACGGCGGCCGCGCACTGGGCTCTTGATTCGCCGGCCGGCGTTGTGGGGTTCGGCGTGTCCTTGGATCAGCTGGACAAAGCCTCCGGTAGACCGATCGACGACACCGGAGACCTCGCGCCCGGCGTGGCGGCGGCGAGCCGATCCGACCGACGCGCAGTGGGCGATCCTGGCACCGCTGCTGCCCGTCGGCGAGAAGCCCGGCCGCCCGCCACTGTGGACTGAACGCCGGCTCGCGGACGGCATCCGCCGGCGCGGCCGGATTGAACCGGGCCCTAATCCACGGCCAGCGCGAGGATCCCGTCCGCGTCGCGGGCGAGGAAGTCACCGAACGGGACCAGGCTCCGCGGCTCGAAGTGCCGGCGGGCGATCTCCGGCCGCAGCACCATCAGTTCCGGGGTCACGGTGACCGGCGTCGGGCCGCCGGTCACGATGTCGTCGAGGTCGGTGTCCAGCGCCGGCCCCCAGCGGTCGACGACCAGCCCGACCGCGGCCGGCCCGGTCGCCCGGAACTCCGCCAGCAAGGGGCGGATCACCGTGTCCTGCCCCTTCCGGTACACCGGGCCGCCGAAGCCGTCGAGGTCGTAGTCCTCGACCACCACTTCGCCGAGCCGCGTCAGCGTGCAGGTGACGTCGGCGTCCTCGTCGTCGGCCATCCAGTACTGGAAGGTGAACGACTTCTTCAGCCCGATCATGGCGGCGAGCAGGCCTTCCCGGTCCATCTCGACCTGCTCGCCGCAGGTTTCCCACTCGCCGCTGAGCGCGGTGATCCGCCCGGTGCGGACGTGCCCCAGCACCATCCCGGCCGCCGCGAGCGAGTCCACCCGGCGGTGCACCTGCTCCGGTGACCAGTCCCGCCGGTACATCCGCACGCTTCCGTAGGTCATCCCTGCTCCCCCTCGAAGTAGCCGAGAACTCCTTTGTAGCCGCGAAACCGTCCGCTAACGAACGATTTTCCGCGACAGCACGGCCAGCACCCCGAGGACCAGCACCAGCGCCACCGCCAGCGCGGCCCACATCGCGACGTGCAGCTGCAGCAGCCCGCCCGCGAAGGCCCCGGCGAGCATCGCACCGACGGCGGCGACCTTCCGCAGCGGGTGCGACCCCGGCCCGCCGGCGGCCTTCGAGTCGGCCGCGAAGCCGGTCAACGTCATCGTCAGCACCGTCGTCGTCAGGTCGGGCGCGCCGATGCGGCGGACGGCCGCGTTCTGCAGGCCCATCGCCAGCCCGAGCACGACGATCAGCAGCTCGCTGCCCAGCCGGCCGGCGCCGCCCAGGGTCGCCGACAGCACGACGGCGACCGCGATCAGCGCCGCCTGCACCGCGGTCGCCTGCCGCAGGGCGTCGTGGTCGTCGTCGCGCCGGGCCAGCCGCCCACCGGCGAGCGCACCGGCCAGGAACGCGAGCACGGCGGTCAGCGACGCGAGCACCGACAGCGTCGTCTCCCCCGCCGCCGCGAAGCCGAAGAACACGACGTTGCCGGTCATGTTGGCGACGAAGACCCGCCCCAGCCCGAGGAAGCTGACGGCGTCGACCACCCCGGTGACGACGGTCAGCGTCAGCAGCAGGGCGGACAGGTCCCGCGGTTTCGGTTCAGCCATGACTGCATTCAACACCGGCCGCCCGTCGATTCCAAATGGTCATTTCGTATATCGCTTAAGAAAGCGCGAAGCAGCTTCACTCGCGAAGCTGCTTCGCGGCGCTTCGCGGGCCGCTTCCATTGTCACACAGGCGGAACAGCGACCTCCTTGCGGTGAATCCGCGCGCGGCGAGCGGCGTTTTGTCGGAGGTCCCCTCTACCGTCCGTGGCATGACCGAAAAGAGCACGGTACGCACCCGGGAAATGGCCTGCGAACTCAAGACCCAGCGCGAACTGAAACGGATGACCCTGCGCGAGCTGGCCCGCCGCGCGGACTGGTCGGCGTCCAAGGTGTCGGCCTGGGAGAACGGCCGGCGCATCTCCCCGATCGACGCCGCCATCTACCTCGCCAACTGCGGCACGAAGGCGGCCGAACGCGCGCGGCTGATCGAGCTGGCCAAGCCGCCCGGTGACCTGTACTGGGTGCGCCCCTACTTCGACAAGCTCGTCGACCCGATGAAGTCCCTCATCATCCAGGAAAACCTCGCGCGTTCGATGGTCTACTACAGCCCGGCCGCCATCCCCGGGATGCTGCAGACGGAGGAGTACGTCCGCACGTGTTTCGAACTCACCGGGCGCTACACCTCCGGCAGGCTCGGCGTGCTCACGCGGGCCCGCGTCGACCGGCAGCAGCTGCTGCAGCGCCACACCCCTCCGACCTGCACCTTTTTCGTGCACGAGCGCGCTCTGCGCTCGGTCGTCGGAAGTCCGGCGCTCATGCACGAACAGCTGCAGAACCTCGTGCTGACCGCGAACCTCCCGCACTGCGTCATCCGGGTGGTGCCCGAGTCCGATCCCACGTTCCGCGTGCTGAGCACGACCTTCACGGTCATGGAGTTCCCCGAGCACGCACCGGTGGTCTACGAAGAGACCTACACCGCCGGATTGTTCGTAGACGACCGCATCGCGGTGGAGGCGTTCTACATTCTCCTCACGCGGCTGGAACAAGTGGCCCTTTCCGAGGGACAATCGCGAGAGTGGCTCGTCCGGTTCGCGGACGAGTACGAACGCCTGAGGGAGTGATCGAGGGTGGCCCGCGAGCGGACTTGGTTCAAGAGCAGCCACAGTGAAGGCCAGGAACACCAGACCTGCGTGGAGGTGGCCCTGACTCCGGAGACCACCGCGGTCCGCGACTCGAAGGCGCCCACCGCCGGGCACCTCACGGTCCCCAGCCCCGCTTGGAACGCCCTGCTCAGCTCACTGCGCTGACCCGCTCCCCGTCGTGCCAGACCGCCCGGATCCGTCCGGGCAGGTCGGTCACGTCGAGCTCCGTGCCGTCCAGCAGCACGAGGTCGGCACGCAAGCCCGGCTCGACGCGGCCGCGGTCGTCGTCGAGCCGGAGCAGCCGGGCCGCTTCGGAGGTGGCCGCCTTCAGGGCGGCCGCCTCGCCGAGCACCGCGGCCAGCAACCGCAGCTCGGTCGCCAAGTCGACATGGGGACGCGGGGCGAGGTCCGAACCGGCGGCCACGCGGACACCGGCTTCCACCGCGAGCCGGAGCGAGCGGCGGTGCGTCTCGGCGAACTCGCTGTCGCTGATCGGGGCCAGCGTCGGCACGTACCAGGCGTTCTCGAGCGCGGCCACGGCGTCGTCGTCGAGGAAGGTGCCGTGCTCGATGCTGCGCGCCCCGGCCCGGGCGGCCGAAACGACGGCGGCGCCGGTGTGCGCGTGCGCCAGCACGTCCCGGCCGGCACGGCGCGCTTCGTCGACCAGTGCGGCGAGCTCGTCGTCGGTCGGCCGGACGTCGGCTCCCGAGCGCACCGCCCGCAGCGCACCGCTCGCGCCGACCTTGATCCAGTCGGCACCCGCGCGCACCATCCGGCGGACGGCCGCGCGCGCCGCGTCCGGCCCGTCGAACAGCGGGTCGGGCAGCGACGGGTCACCGTAGGGGTCGACCGCGCCGGTGGGCGGCTCCCACTCGTCGCCGAGCCCGCCGGTCGGCGACAGCTGACGCAGGCTGATCAGCAGGTCGGGCCCGGCGATCCACCCTTCCCGCAGGGCGTGCTTGAGCCCGGCGTCGGCACCCCAGGCGTCCCGGACGGTGGTGATCCCCCGCGTCAGCAGCCTCCGCAGCACCGGCACGGCTTCGAGGATCCGCGCACTGCGCGGCAACGGCTCGGGCCGCGGGAAAGCCACGTGCACGTGGCAGTCGATGAGCCCGGGGATCAGCAATCCCCCGGAGCAGTCGACGCGCGGGCCGTCCAGCCCCCGGCCCACCTCGGCGATCCGGTCGCCGTCCAGCCGCACGTCCGCACGGGTGCTTTCCCCGGTTTCGGGATCGAACACCCGCGCCCCGGCGAGCACCGTCACGCGAGCTCCTTGCGGTAGACGAGGAAATCGCACGGCGTGGCCAGCGAAGGCGCCAGGTGCGGATAGTCTTCGGAGAGGTCGGCGCGGTGCGTCACGCGGTAGCCGAGCCGGCCGTACCACTCGGCGAGGAACTGCTTCGACGGGTGCGTCCACTCCCGCGGCACGAGCAGTTCTAGCTGCATCTCCCGGCACCCGGCCGCCCGGCACGCCCGCTCGGCGAACCGCACGAGCTCCCGCCCCACCCCGGTCCCCCGCCGCGCCGGGTCGGCGGCGAGCATGCCGAACTCGCCGGTGACGTCGTCGAGCCGCTGAATCCGCACGGCCCCGGCGAGGTCACCGTCGAGGAAGGCACCGGCGATCTCCCCCGCGGCCACGAGCCCGGCCACCTCGCCGGCCGACGTCCGATCGGTGCTCTCCCGCCAGAGCCCCTTCTCGGCCTCGGCGTAGACCTGGTTGACGAGGGCGGTGATCCGGGCGATCACCGCCCCGTCGTCCGCCGCGGACGGCGGCAGCAGCGCGATTTCCATGCCTCCACCATGCCAGGTGGCGGTGGATCACTTGTCCCGGCGGAAGAGCTTGTTGCCCAGCCACACGATCGGGTCGTACTTGCGGTCCGCGACGCGCTCCTTCATCGGGATCAGCGCGTTGTCGGTGATGTGGATCCCCTCCGGGCACACCTCCGAGCAGCACTTCGTGATGTTGCAGTACCCCAACCCGTGCTCGTCCTGGGCCGCGTCCCGGCGGTCCGCGACGTCCAGCGGGTGCATCTCCAGTTCGGCGATGCGCATCAGGTACCGCGGCCCGGCGAAGGCCTCCTTGTTCTCCTCGTGGTCGCGCACCACGTGGCAGGTGTTCTGGCACAGGAAGCACTCGATGCACTTGCGGAACTCCTGCGAGCGCTCGACGTCCACCTGCTGCATCCGGTACTCACCCGGCTTCAGGTCCGCCGGCGGGGTGAACGACGGGATCTCACGCGCCTTCGTGTAGTTGAACGACACGTCGGTGACGAGGTCGCGGATCACCGGGAACGTCCGCATCGGCGTCACCGTGATCACCTCGTCCTCGGTGAACGTCGACATCCGCGTCATGCACAGCAGGCGCGGGCGGCCGTTGATCTCCGCCGAGCACGAGCCGCACTTGCCCGCCTTGCAGTTCCAGCGCACGGCGAGGTCCGCGGCCTGCGTGGCCTGCAGCCGGTGGATGATGTCGAGGACGACCTCGCCCTCGTTCACCTCCACCGTGAAGTCCTGCAGCCCGCCGCCGTCGGCGTCGCCGCGCCAGACCCGGAAACTCGCCTTGTAACTCATGCCTTGCTCCCGGGGTGCGTCTCGAGCTCCGCATCGGTGTAGTACTTCCCGAGTTCGCCGAACTCGAACAGCTCCAGCAGGTCCTGCCGCAGCGGCACCTGCTCCTTCACCTCGACGTCGATGTCCGGCACCACCGGGTTGTCGCCGTCGGACGCCGAGCACACGAGCAGCTTGTTGCGCCAGTTCGCTTCCATGGCCGGGAAGTCGTCGCGCGTGTGCCCGCCCCGGCTTTCGGTCCGCGTCAGCGCCGCCTTGGCGACGCACTCGCTGACCATCAGCATGTTGCGCAGGTCGATCGCGAGGTGCCAGCCGGGGTTGAACTGCCGGTGCCCTTCGACGGTGACGCGCAGGATCCGCTCCCGCAGCTCGGCGAGCTTCACCAGCGCCTGCTCGATCTCGCCCGCCTTGCGGATGATGCCGACCAGGTCGTTCATCGACTGCTGCAGCTCGGTGTGCAGGGTGTAGGGGTTCTCGGCCGAGGCACCGGCAGGCGGGTCGAACGGCGCGAGCGCCATCTTCGCCGCGGCGTCCACATCGGACTCGAGCACGGCCGGCCTGCCCTCGAGACCGGAAACGTACTCGGCCGCGCCCAGCCCGGCGCGGCGGCCGAACACCAGCAGGTCGGACAGCGAGTTGCCGCCGAGCCGGTTGGAGCCGTGCATGCCGCCCGAGCACTCGCCGGCCGCGAACAGGCCGGGCACGCTCGCCCCGGCCGTGTCCGGGTCGACCTCGATGCCGCCCATCACGTAGTGGCAGGTCGGGCCGACCTCCATCGGCTCCGCGGTGATGTCGACGTCCGCCAGCTCCTTGAACTGGTGGTACATCGACGGCAGCCGCTTGCGGATCTCCTCGGCCGGCAGCCGGCTGGCGATGTCGAGGAAGACACCGCCGTGCGGGGAGCCGCGGCCCTCCTTGACCTCGGAGTTGATCGCGCGGGCCACCTCGTCGCGCGGCAGCAGGTCCGGTGTGCGCCGGTTGCTCTCCTGGTCGGTGTACCAGCGGTCGGCTTCTTCTTCACTCTCGGCGTACTGGCCCTTGAAGACGTCGGGCACGTACTCGAACATGAACCGCTTGCCGTCGGAGTTCTTGAGCACGCCGCCGTCACCGCGCACGCCCTCGGTGACCAGGATGCCCTTGACGCTCGGCGGCCAGACCATCCCGGTCGGGTGGAACTGGACGAACTCCATGTTGATCAGCTTCGCGCCCGCCCGCAGGGCCAGCGCGTGGCCGTCGCCGGTGTACTCCCACGAGTTCGACGTCACCTTGAACGACTTGCCGATGCCGCCGGTGGCGAGCACGACCGCGGGTGCCTCGAAGAGGATGAACCGGCCGCTCTCGCGCCAGTAGCCGAACGCACCGGCGATCTTGCCGTCGGTGGTGAGCAGCTCGGTGACCGTGCACTCGGCGAAGACCTTGATCTTGGCCTCGTAGTCCCCGGTCTCGGCGAAGTCCTCCTGCTGCAGCGAAACGATCTTCTGCTGCATCGTGCGGATGAGCTCGAGGCCGGTGCGGTCACCGACGTGCGCCAGCCGCGGGTAGGTGTGCCCGCCGAAGTTGCGCTGGCTGATCCGGCCGTCGGCGGTGCGGTCGAACAACGCGCCGTACGTCTCGAGCTCCCAGACGCGGTCCGGCGCCTCCTTGGCGTGCAGCTCGGCCATCCGCCAGTTGTTGAGGAACTTCCCGCCGCGCATGGTGTCGCGGAAGTGGACCTGCCAGTTGTCGTTCGAGTTCGCGTTGCCCATGGACGCCGCGCACCCGCCCTCGGCCATCACCGTGTGCGCCTTGCCGAACAGGGACTTGCACACGACGGCGACGCGGAAGCCGCGTTCACGGGCTTCGATCACGGCGCGCAGACCGGCGCCACCGGCACCGATCACCACCACGTCGTAGCTGTGCCGTTCGACCTCGGTCATGTAGGGATTCCACCTCGGAACTGGGGACGTCTGTTGTCGAGAGAACTAGTTCACGAACCGCAGGTCCGCGATCGCGCCGCTGGCCACGAGCATGACGTAGAAGTCGGTCAGCACGAGCGTGCCGAGCGTCGTCCAGGCCAGCGCCATGTGGCGGGTGTTGAGCTTCGAGACCTTGGTCCAGATCCAGTAGCGCACCGGGTGTTTGGAGAAGTGCTTCAGCCGGCCGCCGGTCACGTGCCGGCACGAATGGCAGGAAAGCGTGTACGCCCAGAGCAGGACCACGTTGCCGAGCAGGATGATGTTGCCCAGCCCGAACCCGAAGCCGCCGGTCTTGCCGTGGAACGCCGTGATCGCGTCGTAGGTGTTGATCAGCGAGACGATCAGCGCGACGTAGAAGAAGTAGCGGTGGACGTTCTGGATGATCAGCGGCAGCCGCGTCTCGCCGGTGTACTTGGCGTGCGGTTCCGCGACGGCGCAGGCGGGCGGGGAGAACCACACCGACCGGTAGTAGGCCTTGCGGTAGTAGTAGCAGGTCAGGCGGAACCCGAGCAGGAACGGCAGCACGACGAAGCCGAGCGGGATGAACCCGGGCAGGTCGCCGAACCAGTGGCCGAAGTGGCTCGAGCCCTCGACGCAGGAGGTGGACAGGCACGGCGAGTAGAACGGCGTCAGGTAGTGGTAGTCGGGCACCCAGTAGGCGGTGCGCACGAACGACCGGACCGTCGCGTAGACGATGAACGCCGACAGTCCGAGCACGGTCAGCAGCGGCTGCAGCCACCACCGGTCCGTGCGGAGGGTGCGCTCGGCGATCCGGGCCCGCTTGGGGGCCCGGACGCCGGTGCCGACGCCGTTGTCAGCGGGAGCGCTCACCGCTGGTCGCGCTTGTAGCCGCCGACGCCTTCGTCATCGGCGCCGTGCCAGAGCGCCGGATCGTAAGGGGTGTCGGGGACGGGGACGCGCTCCGCGGCCTTCGCCTGCGCGGGCACCGCGAGGGGCACGCCGTCGAGGTCCGCGGTGTCGATGTCGAGGCGCTCGACGTCGTTGGCGAGCCGGCGCACCGCCGACGCGTCGCCGTAGCGGGAGCGCAGTGCGCCGACGCACTGCCGGAGCTGGCCGATGGTTCGCCGCAGCTCGGCGATTTCGGAGGTGGACATCATGCCTCCCGGGTCGGTGGGGCGGGCGGGGCCGGACGGCGATCACTCGCCAGTACCGACTCTGCCGCTCGTCGTGCAGTGTGACAAGTAGCACATTAGCCAAGGAGAAGTGTGGCCGGGCTCACGGGGGACGATCTTCTGAATCGATTTTGATTCGCGGTTCGCGGCAGGTAGTGTGGCCAGAGTCACGACCCAGAGGCGCCAGCGCTGCCGTCCCGCGGACCACCCCACACCAGTGATCCGGAGCCGGACATGAGCCCCACCCCCGCCACCCCGCTGCACCCGGTCGTCGCCGAAGTCACCGCGCGGATCGCCGCGCGCAGCACCGCGACCCGCACCGCCTACCTCGACCGCACGGCCGCAGCGTATGCCGAAGGCCCGGTGCGCCGCGGCCTGGCCTGCAGCAACCTCGCCCACGGGTTCGCCGCGATGGACGGCGTCGACAAGGAGGCGCTGCGGGCCGCGCGCGCTCCCGGCGTCGCGATCGTGTCGTCCTACAACGACCTGCTTTCGGCGCACCAGCCGATGCAGGAGTACCCGGCGTGGCTGAAGAAGTCCGTGCGCTCCGCCGGGGGTGTCGCCCAGTTCGCCGGCGGTGTCCCGGCCATGTGCGACGGCATCACGCAGGGGCGCGCGGGCATGGAGCTGTCGCTGTTCAGCCGCGAGGTCATCGCGATGTCGACGGCGATCGCGCTGTCGCACGACATGTTCGACGCCTCGCTGCTGCTGGGCGTCTGCGACAAGATCGTGCCCGGCCTGCTGATCGGGGCGCTGTCGTTCGGGCACCTGCCGGCGATCCTCGTGCCCGCCGGCCCGATGAACTCCGGGCTGCCGAACAAGGAGAAGGCCCGCGTCCGGCAGCTGTACGCCGAGGGCCTCGCGACCCGCGAAGACCTCCTCGACGCCGAAGCGGCGTCGTACCACTCCGCCGGCACCTGCACCTTCTACGGCACGGCCAACTCCAACCAGATGGTCGTCGAGGTGATGGGCCTGCACCTGCCCGGCGCCAGCTTCGTCCAGCCGGGTTCTTCGCTGCGCCGGGCGCTGACCGAAGAGGCCGGGCGGCGGGTCGTGGCGATTTCGCGCGGCGAGGAGTACACGCCGGTTTCGCGGATCCTCGACGAGAAGGCGTTCGTCAACGGCGTCATCGCGCTGCTGGCCACCGGCGGCTCGACCAACCACACGATGCACCTGGTCGCGATCGCCGCCGCCGCGGGCATCCAGCTGACCTGGGACGACTTCTCCGACCTCTCGGCGGTCGTGCCGCTGCTGGCGCGGGTCTACCCGAACGGCAGCGCCGACATCAACCACTTCCACGCCGCCGGCGGCATCCAGTTCCTGGTCGGCACGCTGCTCGACGCCGGGTTGCTGCACGAAGACGTGCACACGGTGGCCGGGTTCGGGCTGCACCGCTACCGCGCCGAGCCGATCCTGTCCGAGGGCGAGCTGGTCTGGCGCGACGTGCCCACCCGCAGCCTCGACGAAGAGGTCCTGCGCCCGGCGTGGCGCCCGTTCGCCGCGGACGGCGGGCTGCGGATGGTCGAGGGCAACCTCGGCCGCGCGGTGATCAAGGTGTCCGCCGTGGCGCCCGAGCACCGCGTCGTCCAGGCGCCGGCCCGGGTGTTCACCACGCAGGAGGACTTCAAGACCGCGTTCGAGGCCGGCGAGCTGGACCGGGACGTCGTCGTGGTGGTCCGGCAGCAGGGCCCGCGCGCCAACGGCATGCCGGAGCTGCACGGCCTGACCCCGGCGCTGGGCGTGCTCATGGACCGCGGGCACGCCGTGGCGTTGCTCACCGACGGCCGGATGTCGGGCGCGTCGGGCAAGATCCCGGCGGCCATCCAGGTGACACCGGAAGCCGCGGCGGGCGGCCTGATCGCCCGCGTCGCGGACGGCGACGTCATCCGCCTCGACGCCGCTTCGGGCTCGCTCGACGTGCTCGTCGGTGACGAAGAACTCGCCCGGCGCGAGCTTGTGGACTCGCCGCCGTCGGAAGCATCCTGGACCGGCACCGGCCGAGAGCTGTTCGCCGCGTTGCGCCGTGCCGTCGGCCCCGCTGACCAGGGCGCATCGGTGTTCGGCGGCTTGACGCCGGAGCACTTCGGAACGCCCGCTTTCACAACACAGGAGGTCGGTCAGTGACCACCGGTCAGGACCTGCTCGAGCTGTCCCCCGTGATGCCCGTGGTGGTGATCGAAGACGCCGCCGACGCGGTGCCCACGGCCCGGGCCCTGCTCGCCGGCGGGATCGGGGTCATCGAGCTGACCCTGCGCACCCCGGCCGCGTTGTCCGCGATCGAGCGCGTCGCCGCGGAGGTGCCGGAGATCGTCATCGGCGCCGGCACCGTCACCGCGCCCGAACACGCGAAGCAGGCGGCCGACGCGGGTGCGAAGTTCCTCGTGACGCCGGGCTGCACGGACTCGGTCGTCGACTCGTGCTTCGAGTCCGGGCTGCCGTTCCTGCCCGGCGCGAGCACGGTGTCGGAGGCGATGCGGCTGGCCGAGCGCGGGCTGACGGCGTTGAAGTTCTTCCCGGCGGAGGCGTCCGGCGGCGTCGCGTACCTGAAGTCGATCGCGGGTCCGTTGCCGTCCTTGCGCTTCTGCCCCACCGGCGGGATCACGGTGGCCTCGGCGCCGTCGTACCTGGCGCTGCCGAACGTCGGCTGCATCGGCGGCTCGTGGCTGACGGCGTCCCTCGACCCCGCGACGATCGAGAAGCTGGCCGCGGAGGCCGCCGCGCTGTAGCGGAAATCACTCCGCGTCACCGCCGTACCCGAACGGCGGAATACACGTCCGCATTCCGGGAGCACCGTTCCAGCGCGCTGGAACGGTGCTCCGAGCGGGTGTGGCGCCGGTCTCGAAAAACCGGGGTGTTCCGCTGAATGGCGCATTCACCGCACTGGTGGGACATTTACCGAGCTGTTATCGTTTCTCTTCGCTATTTCCAGCGAGGAGAATCCGTGTCCCTGACCAGCGTGGTCGCGCCCAGTCCTGCCCCCGAGGCCGTCGCCGCCCTTGTCGGCGAACGCCTTTCGGTGTCCGCACTTCACCAGCTCGGCGGCACTCTCGGCGGCTATTCCTTCGTCAAGGTCGTGGTCGACCGCGAGCAGGCGAAGATCCACTTTCTGAACAACGCGCGACATTCCTTTCACGCGATCTATATCGGGGAAGAGATCCTCGGCGTCGGCGAAGAACGCGTGCGCGCCGAGATCGACTCGTACAACGAGGCCTTCTACCACGCGCCGGACCGGCGGTTCCTGCTCGGCATTCTCGCGCTGCACCCGCAGATGCTTTCGCTGGAGACGGTCGAGGTCGACACCATGCCGGCCGCGCTGATCCGGGAATTCCACGCCTTCGTCGCCCAGTACGTGGACCCGTCGCTCCCGCTGCTGTTCAAGCCGGCCAACCAGCTGCAGGAGCGGATCGTCCGGGAGATCCCGGCGGGCGAGCTGCCGCGCGTCTTCGCGCACGAGCTGTTCTCCACGGCGCCGTTCGTGCCGCTGAACCCGGGCACGGCGGTCGGGCGGCTGCGCGCGTTCCGCAGCGAGGCCGAGTACCGGGCCGCGACGCTGGACTGGACCGACATCATCGTGATGGACCGCGTGCCCGACGACATCCCGCGGCTGGCGGGGATCCTCAACGCCCGGCACACGACGCCGTTGTCGCACACCAACGTCCTCGCCACCGGCTGGCAGATCCCCAACGCCGTCCAGCTCGGCGCGCTGGCCGAGGTCGAACGCCGCGGGCTCGACGGCAAGTGGGTCGAGTACACAGTGGACGCGCAGGCTCTGTCGCTGCGCGAGGTCGACGAGCCGGCCGACGCGGCGCCGCCGTCCTGGTACGCCCAGCGCGTCACCCTGGAGCAGCCGGAAGCCGAGCACAGCCCGATCGTGAACCTCGCCCGGCTGCGCGCGGCCGACCGGCACCGCTACGGCACCAAGGCGGCCAACCTCGGCGAGCTGCACCACGTGCTGGCGCACGGATCGCAGCGGCTGCTCGGCTTCTACCGGGTGCCGCGGCCGCCGCGGGACAACCTGCTGCCGTACCTGGCCCGGCTGCTGGACGTCCCGCTCGACGCCGACCTTGCGGCGGCGGTCCGCCGGCTGCTCGACGAGCACGTCCGCGTGCCGCGCGGGATCGCGCTGCCGTTCTCGCTGCAGCGGCGGTTCCTGGAGTCGTCGCCGCGGATCCAGCAGGCCATCGGCAAGCTGAAGATGGCCCTCGAGCTGGACGCACGCGAGATCGAGCCGCTGTGCGTCGAGCTGCAGGGCCTGATCCGGTCGGCACGCCTGCCGGGCGCGCTCGCCGGGGAGATCGACTCCGCGCTGGTGTCGCAGTTGGCCGGGGTGCGGGCGTTCGTCGTGCGCAGTTCGTCGAACGCCGAGGACCTCGCCGGGTTCTCGGCCGCCGGGATCTACGAGTCGCACAACCACGTCACGACGGCCGAGCGGATTTTCGCCAGTGTCAAGGAGGTCTGGGCGTCGCTGGTGTCGGTGCGCAGCGTCCGGCTGCGGCAGCAGGCCGGGATCTCCCTCGACGAGTGCTACATGGGTGTGGTGATCCAGGAGCAGGTCGCGGCGGACTTCGGCGGGGTGCTGGTGACGACGAACCCGATGAACCGCGCGGACTTCCGCACGGTGTACGTCAACGTGTCGCCGCGCGTGACGGACGTCGTCGACGGTTCGGCCCTGCCGATGCAGTACCTGTACTCGACGGTCGAGGGCGGCGGCCGCACGCTGTCACTGGGCGACGCGCCCACGGACCTCGACGCGCGGGCCCACGACCAGCTGCAACGGCTGGCGATCGCCGGCCGCCTGCTGCAGGGCCATTTTTCGCCCGACTACACGTTCGACGCACCGGTGGACATCGAGTGGCTCGCCGACGGCGAGCACCTCCACCTCGTGCAGCTGCGCCCCTATTCGGCCTGACTTCCCGGGAGACACGATCATGCTGGGCCTCCGTCTGCCCGCGAAACCCGCCGTTCAGCGCGCCGTCCGGCTGACCTACGGGTTCCAGTTCTTCTTCGGCCTGCTGCTGTGGGTACCGATCTTCTACTCGTACCAGAAGCTCATCGGCCTGTCCGACGGCGAGATCTTCGGCATCCAGAGCATTTATTACGTCGTGTTCTGCCTGCTGGAGATCCCGACCGGCCTGCTCGCCGACCGCTTCGACTACCGCACGTCCCTGACGGCGGGCGCCGGCGTGCTGGTGGCGGCGAACCTGGTGCCGGTGTTCCTGGGCTCGTACACCGGGTTCCTGGTGCACTTCGTCCTGATCGCCCTGGCCCGCTCGCTGGTGTCCGGAGCGCAGAGCGCGTACCTGTACGAGTACCTGCACGCGTCCGGCGAGGGAGAGCACTACCTGCGTGTGGAGGGCGTCGGCCGCGCGTACAGCCTGGTCGGCAAGATCGTGTTCTGGCCGGTGATCGGCCTGCTGATGTCCTGGAGCCTCCCCTCGCCGTACTGGCTGACGGCGATCAACGCGGCCATCGCCCTCGTCTTCGCACTCAAGCTCCCCCCGATCCCGGGCGGCCGCCGAGTGACGGGCAAGACGGCATCCCTGGTCGCCGGAGTCGGCGGCGCGCTGTCCGCGCTGAGGTCGTCCCGCTGGCTGGTGCTGCTGATGGTGCAGGGCGTCGCGATGTTCACGTTGGTGCGCATCTGCCAGGTGAACCTGTTCCAGCCGATCCTGGAGTCGAAGACGGTACCGGTGAACTGGTACGGCGCGGTCCTGGCCGCGATGACGGTCTTCGAGGCCCTGGGAGCGGCCCGCCCCCACCGGCTCCGCCGCGCAATCGGCCCGGTGGGCTCGGTGTTCACGCTGACGATGGTGATGGCGCTGTGCCTCGGAGCAATCGTGTTCGCCGGTTCCTTCCCGGCGGTGGTGCTGCTGTGCGTCTTCGCGGTGGCGACGGGGATCGCGTTCCCGGTCCAGAAGCAGTTGCTGAACGACTCCATCCCGGATTCCCGCTACCGTGCGACGCTCCTGTCCATGGAGTCCATTGTGGACCGAGCGGTGTGCGCCCTGGTCGCGGTGGCGCTGGGCGCGTACTTGGCGGCCGGGCAGCTGAACGAGTTCCTGCTGCTGACGGCGGTGGTGACGTGCATCGCGATGGCGCTGCTCGCGTTGCTGCTGCTGGCGGTCCGCAAGCACCGCTCGGACAGGAGGGTGCCGTCGGCCCGCCGTCCGGACCAGACCGGCGAGAACCAAGTTTCCTTTGCCACCAAGGAATTCGGAGCGCGCCAGAGGGGCGAAGTCCGCCACTGACCAACCGGCCCCGGACGCTGGTGCTCGGCGGCCGCTGCCCAGCACCAGCACTCGCACACCTCACGGCCGCCGCCCGGCCGCAGCGTCAGGCCAACCGCCCGAACCGCTCCACCAGGCCGGTGGTCGCACACCGGCCCGGGCGTCACCGCGACCGTGGCCACCGCGAAGCCGGCCGCGCCGCTCGAGCCGCCCGCCTGCCGCCGCACAGCCGCAGCGTCAGGCCGGGCATGACCAACCGCCCGAACCGCTCCCGCACGCCGCCAGGCCGGTTCACACACCGGCCTGGGCGTCACCCGCGACCGTGGCCGCCACAAAGCCGGCCGCGCCACACCATCCAAGCCACCAGCCCACCCCGCCAATCCGGGGCCGCAACCACCGAGCCGCCGCCGGTGCGGTCAGTCGATGACCGCGTCGTCGAGCAGGGTGGACTCCGCGCCGTACGCGCGGAGTTCCTCCCTGATCACGGTGTAGGCCAGCCCCTGCGGGTAACCCTTGCGCGCGAGGAAGCCGAGCAGCCGCCGCAGGGCGGTCTGTTCGTCGACGTTGCCGAGCGAGCCGAGGCGCTTGCGGACCAGTTCCCTGGCCATCTGCTCCTCGGACTCGCGATCGACCTCGCCGGCCGCCTGCGCGGCGACCTCGCCGTCGACGCCCTTGCGCCGCAGCTCGGCCACCAGCGCGGTGCGGGACAGGCCTTGGTTCGCGTGCCGGGACTTCACCCACAGCTGGGCGAACTCCTCGTCGTTGACCAACCCCGCGCGGTCGAGCTTGCCGAGCAGGGTTTCGCAGGTCTGTTCGTCGAACCCCTTGCGGTGCAACGCCTGCCGCAGTTCTTCCTGGGTCCGCGGCCGAGCGGCCAGGAGATCGAAGCAGATCTCCTTGGCCTTCTTGTACCGCTCCTCAGGAGGAAGCTCGGCCGGCGGCACCTTGGGCGCCCTGACCACCTCGATCACTCCTCGTCTTCACGCCCACCGCGGACCGCGACCGCGGCGGGCTTTCCGCACCGCGCGCTCAGAAGTCGACCGGCGCCGGAACCGCCTCGACAGCGGCCGCGTCGAGCTGCGGGCCGATGCCGAGCTTCTCCTTGATCCGCTTCTCGATCTCGTTGGCGATGTCCGGGTTGTCGCGCAGGAACCGGCGCGCGTTCTCCTTGCCCTGGCCGAGCTGGTCGCCCTCGTAGGTGTACCAGGCACCGGACTTGCGCAGGATGGACTGGTCGACACCCATGTCGATGAGCGAACCCTCGCGGGAGATGCCCTGGCCGTACAGGATGTCGAACTCGGCCTGCTTGAAGGGCGGGGCCACCTTGTTCTTGACGACCTTGACGCGGGTGCGGTTACCGACCGCCTCGCCGCCGTCCTTCATCGTCTCGATGCGGCGCACGTCCAGCCGGACCGACGCGTAGAACTTCAGCGCCTTACCACCGGTGGTCGTCTCCGGGGAGCCGAACATGACGCCGACCTTCTCGCGGAGCTGGTTGATGAAGATCGCCGTGGTGCCCGAGTTGGACAGCGCACCGGTGATCTTCCGCAGCGCCTGGCTCATCAGGCGGGCCTGGAGGCCGACGTGCGAGTCACCCATCTCGCCTTCGATTTCCGCGCGCGGCACGAGCGCGGCCACGGAGTCGATGACCAGGATGTCGAGCGCGCCGGAGCGGATCAGCATGTCCGCGATCTCCAGCGCCTGCTCACCGGTGTCCGGCTGGGAGACCAGCAGCGCGTCGGTGTCGACGCCGAGGGCCTTGGCGTACTCCGGGTCGAGTGCGTGCTCCGCGTCGATGAACGCCGCGATGCCGCCGGCGCGCTGCGCGTTCGCCACCGCGTGCAGGGCGACCGTCGTCTTACCGGAGGATTCCGGGCCGTAGATCTCGACGACCCGGCCGCGGGGCAGCCCGCCGATGCCGAGGGCGACGTCGAGGGCGATCGAGCCGGTGGGGATCACGGCGATGGGCGGCCGGGTGTCCTCGCCGAGGCGCATCACCGAGCCCTTGCCGTACTGCTTGTCGATCTGCGCGAGCGCGAGCTCGAGCGCCTTGTCCTTGTCGGGTGCTGCAGGCATGGAAGTCCACCTCGCTGGTCGAAGCCCCGTCTCTCGGGGGCTCTGTGTCGGTTCTTCAGCTGTCCGGTCCGACGCTAGCGGCGGGGACCGACAATTCCAGGCGCGGCGCCCAATCTGTGGATCGCTGGACCCGATGTGGACAACACCTTAGACGAACACCTGTTCGAGGTCGGCAGCGACACACCCTTGCGCCGGGATTTTCGCCCGCCCGGGTCGCCGCTGCCCGGACAGTCCCAGGTCAGCGCCGTTCGGCCGGGACGTCGAAGGCGTCGCAGACCTCGCGCCAGATCTCCTTCGCCGGGACTCCGGCGGTCAGCGCCTGGTCGACGGTGCGCCCGCCGAGCCCGCTCAGGACGTGGTCCCTGGCCAGCACCTGGGCCCGCCCGGGCCCGAACTCCTCGGCCATCAGCCGCCGGAAAACCGTGATCCGCATCGGGCCCACTCTAACCGGCGGTCGCGAACGGCTACCGGCCCGGCTGGACGCTCGCTTCGAAGTAGTCGGCCAGCGTGCCGGGCGTGGTCGCCGCCGCCTGGTCGCTCGTGTTCAGCTGGTAGATGAACCCGGCCAGCGGCCGGTCCGAAACCGTGAACACGAGCACCGCCGACGCCTTCCCCGCGGCCGACGAGTAGTGCCCCTTGAGCCCGTTGCCGCCCCAGTCGGCCTCGGTGCGGTCGCCGCCCGCCGAGGCGAGCAGGCCGTCGGTGTACTGCTTGAGCGCGTCGGCGCTGTCGCCGTGGACGTAGGTCACCTGCGTGCCCGCGCGGCCCGGCGCGGAGCAGGTCGAGGCAGCCCCCAGGCTCTTCGCCGGCGCCGCCGGGCCGTTGCCCATGCCCTGCTTGCAGTCGCCGGTGTCGGCGATCTTCCCGGCGAGCTGGCGCAGGCACCCCGTGAAGCCCTTGTCGTCCGGCCGGCCCGGCGTCTTGCACTGGTCCGCGGTGTAGGTCGTCACCGAGGACGACGACGTGAGGAACAACGTCACCCCCACCGCGAGCGCCACGACGACCGCGGCCGCGATCCCGATCAGCAGCTTCTTCTTCCCGCCGGGCTTCGGCTCGGCCTTCTCCGGCGCGGGCGAGTACGCCGGGAAGTTCGACGGCACCGGCTGCGGGCCGCTGGGCGGGAAGTTCGACGGCGCGTAACCGGGGTACTGCGGTGGCGGAGGCGGCGGCGCGTACTGCGAGCGGTGCGGCGGCGCACCCGCGGCCACCGCCCCTTCGACGTTCTGGGTGCGCACGGACAGCCCGTCGCGGGCCACGTGCTGCGCACCGAGCGCGACGGCGGTCTCCGGCTGGTCGAGGCTGCCCGGCACGACGCCGAGCTTCTCCGCGATCATGGCGCCGACCAGCGGAAGGCGGCTCGACCCGCCGACGAGGTAGATGCCGGCCAGCCGGTCCGGGGTCAGCCCCGACGACCGCAGCGTCCGCGACAGCAGTTCGACGCTGCGCAGCATCGCCGGGCGGACCAGGCCTTCCAGCTCGCCGCGCGTGACGAGGACGTCCTTGAACGGCTCGGGCATCGGCACCTCGGTCTGCGGGTGCCGCGACAGCGCCTCCTTGGCCGCCTTGACGTCCTCCTGCAGCGCGCGCCGGGTGCGCCGGTCGGCGGTGGACTCCGGGCGCAGCAGCCGCTGCCAGCGCTGCGGGTCGGAGTGCGACACCTCGCGCCCGACGTGCACCATC
Organism: Amycolatopsis sp. NPDC004747; assembly: GCF_053601335.1. Lineage (NCBI taxonomy): Bacteria > Bacillati > Actinomycetota > Actinomycetes > Pseudonocardiales > Pseudonocardiaceae > Amycolatopsis > Amycolatopsis sp. NPDC004747. Next base: position 157,721 of record NZ_JBSGBQ010000011.1, read on the forward strand.
AGCGCCTGGTCGACGTCGAGGCCGCCGAGGTCGGGCAGGCCGTCCTCGGCGAGCACGGTGAACCCGTTCTGCGTGGCGCCGACGACCGCGACGTCGAAGGTGCCCGCGCCGAGGTCGTAGACGGCGAGCGCCTGCCCGGGCGCCAGCGACTTGCCGGGGAACGACGCGAAGTGCGCCGCGGCGGCGACCGGCTCGGGCACCAGCAGGATGTTCGGGCCCATCCCGGCGAGCCGGGCGGCGGACATCAGCACGTTGCGGCGCGTCTGCCCCCACTGCGCGGGGTGGGTCAGCCGGACCTCGTCGGGCTGCTCGCCGCCGAGCTGGCGGGAGGTCTCTTCGAGCACGCGGCGCAGGATGGCGGCCAGCGCGTCGGTCACCGGGACGACGTCGGTGCCGAGCAGCAGGGTCTGCTCGTCGATGCGGCGCTTCGGGTTCGGCTCGAAGCGCGTCGGATCGAGGCGGGCGCGGCGCTCGGCGTCGCGGCCGACCATGATCGTGCCCTCTTCGGTGGCGAACACCGCCGACGGCATGTTGGCCGAGCCGTCCACTTCGACGACCCGGGGCGGCATGCCGTGCGCCGAAAGCACGGCGACGGTGTTGGACGTCCCGAGGTCCACCGACAGGATCCGCACAGCACTCCCCTTCGCGAAGAACACGCCCCCACGGCGCCCGCGTGATGCTGCCATGTGCGCGGTCACCGTGCGTGCGGACCCGGGAAAGTCACTGCTCCTTGACGCGGACGGCGATCAAGGTGCACGATAGTTGCACGGTTCGGTCAGTATAGTTGACCGGAATGCGCAGGACAGGAGGTCAAAGGTGATCACGGATACCCGGCGAGGCGCGCCGCCACACACTGCTGCGGCGGACGAACTTCCGACCGTCGAGCACCGTGTTCCGGGCAGGAGGACACCCCTGGAACTCCGCGATCACGTCCTGGCCACCGGAAGGAAAAACCCGTGAGCGACCTCCCCGTCCTCGCCGTCACCCTCGGCGACCCCGTCGGCATCGGCCCGGAAATCACCTTGAAGACCCTCGCCGAGCCCGAGGCCCTCCAGCTGGCCCACGGGGTGGCGGTGGGTGACGCGTTCGTGCTGGAACGCCTGGTCCGGCACCTGGGCCTGCACCTGGAGATCAACCCGATCGCCACCGTCGCCGACGCGCGGTTCACCACCGGCGTGATCGACGTGCTCAACCTCGGCGTCGTCACCGAAGACCTGCCGTGGGGTGAAGTGAACGCCACGGCGGGCGCGGCGGCGGTCGCGGCGATCGAGGTCGCGACCGGGCTTGCACTGAAGGGCGAGGTCGACGCGGTCGTGACCGCGCCGATCAACAAGGAGGCCATCTGGGCGGCGGGCTCGCGGCACCTCGGGCACACCGAGATGCTCGGCGAGCTGACCGGCTCGACCCGGTTCAACACCATGTTCTGGGTCTCCGGGCTGAAGATCTTCTTCGCCACACGGCACCTCTCCCTGCGCGAAGCGATCACCCGGATCACCCGGGAGAACATCGAGCACGCGATCCGCGAGGCGTACACGGCGCTGGAAGTCTTCGGCACGGAGAAACCGAGGCTGGCGGTGGCGGCGTTGAACCCGCACGGCGGGGAGAACGGCAAGTTCGGCGACGAGGAGATCATCGCGATCGCCCCGGCGGTCGCCGCCGCACGGGTCGCCGGGCTCGACGTGGTCGGCCCGATCCCCGCGGATTCCGTGTTCCACCAAGGGATCCAGGGCCGGTTCGACGGCGTGCTCTCGCTCTACCACGACCAGGGGCACATCGCGGCGAAGACGTTCGACTTCGACGGCACCGTGTCGGTGACGGTCGGCCTGCCGATCCTGCGCACCTCGGTCGACCACGGCACGGCGTTCGACATCGCCGGCACCGGCCGGGCGTCGCACGGCACCATGCGGGCGGCGTTCAAGGCCGCGGCGACACTGGCGCCGTACGCGCGGAAGCTGCCCGTCAGCTACCCGCCGGGCCTCCGGTGATCCCCCGCAAGCGCTGGGCGTACGTCATCCCGGTCGCGGTGGTCATGTACATGCTGGCCTACCTCGACCGCACGAACGTCGCGGTGATCCTGCCCTACATCGGCGGCGACTTCCCGTTGTCGGCCAGTGCGAAGGGGCTCGCGAGCGGCATCTTCTTCGTCGGCTACCTCGTGCTGCAGATCCCCGCGGCGGTGCTGGCGGCGAAGTGGAGCGCGCGCAAGACCGTGCTGCTGCTGATGATCGCGTGGTCGGTCGCGGCGGTGCTGTGCGGGCTGGTGCAGAACGAAACGCAGCTGCACCTGGCCCGGCTGCTGCTCGGGCTGTTCGAGGGCGGCGTGTGGCCGGCGGTGCTGATCCTGCTGGCGTCCTGGTTCCCGCAGGCGGAGCGGGCGCGGGCGAACGCGCTGTGGATGACGTGCCTGCCGATCTCGGCGATCCTCATGTCGCCGCTGTCCGGGTTCATGCTCGACCACCTGTCCTGGCGCTGGGTGTTCGTCCTGCAGGGGCTGCCGCCGCTGGTGTGGGCGCTCGTCTGGTGGTTCGCGGTGGCCGACCGGCCGGCGCGGGCCCGGTGGATCTCCCCGGCGGAACGCGAGTACCTGGAAGCCACCTTGAAGGCGGAAGAAGACGCCAAACCGGCGTTCGCGAAGCAGGGCTACCGGCAAGCGCTGGCGAATCGCCAGGTGCTCTTGCTGGTCGGCGTCTACTTCTTCTGGATCACCGGGTTCTACGGCTTCTCGCTGTGGCTGCCGTCGGTGGTGAAGACGATGACCGGCGGCTCGGCCACCGCCGTCGGCTTCCTTTCGGCCGTGCCGTACGTGCTGGCGCTGGCCGGGATGGTCGCGTGCGCCCACTGGTCGGACCGCACGGGCAACCGGCGGCTCGCGGTCACGGTGCCGCTGCTCGTCGCGATCGCCGGGCTGCTGCTGGGCAACCTCGGGCATTGGCCGGCGGCCGTGCAGCTGGTGCTGCTCTGCGTGGTGGCGACCGGCGTCTACATGCCGTACGGGCCGTTCTGGGCCATTCCCAGCCGGGTCCTCGGCCTCGAGGTGGTCGCCGTGGCGATGGGCCTGATCAACGCGCTGGGCAACCTCGGCGGGTTCACCGGGCCCTACCTGGTCGGCTGGCTCACCGACGTCACCGGCACCATGACCACCGGTTTCGTCGTACTGGCCGCGTTCCTCGCCGTGGCCGCCGGGCTGGCGTTCTTCGGGCTGAAACCCTCGACTGTGGAAGAGTCGGCGCATGTCCCAGCCGCGACCAGGCACCCGTGACCGGCGCGCGATGCTGCTGGAGGCCGTCCGCGACGGCTCCGGCGGCATCGCGGAGCTGGCCGCGGAGTTCGGCGTCTCCGAGTCGACGATCCGCCGCGACCTCGCTTCGCTCGCCGGCGCCGGGCACGTCGTCCGCACCTACGGCGGCGCGCTCGACACCGAACGCAGCCCCCGCGAGAAGGACCGGGAGCACGCGGCGGCCAAGGACGCCATCGCCCGGGAGGCCGCCGCGCTCGTCCAGGGGGGCGAGGTGGTGCTGCTCGACGCCGGCACGACCACCGGCAGGCTCGCCCACCACCTGGCCCACCGCGAGGGACTGACGGTGGTGACCAACGGCGTCACCGCGATCCGCGAGCTCGCCGGCTTCTCCGGGATCGACCTCGTCGTGCTCGGCGGCCGGCTGCGGCACTCCGACGAAGCCGTCCTCGGTGAGAGCGTGCTGGCGCAGCTGCGGCACATCTCACCCGATCGGGTGTTCTTGGGCGCGGACGGCGTGGTCGCCGACCGGGGGCTGTGCTGCCCGTCACTTGAGCAGTCGGTCGTCAAGCACGCGATGCTCCACGCGGGCGGCGAAGCGTACGTGCTGGCCGACCACTCCAAGCTGGACCAGGCCCCTTTTTCGTACTGGACGCCGCTCGACCGCGAGTACCGGCTGATCACCGACGAGCCGCGGGTGGACGTGATCTTCCCGCAGTTCGCCCAGAGCGTGATCCTGGCCGGACCGTCCGAAACTGTCGGTGGTACCGCGCATCATGAATGACGTGGCTACCGACGTGCTCGACCTCTTCTCGCCCGCGACCCGGGACTGGTTCGCGGGGGCCTTCGCCGCGCCCACCGCGGCGCAGGAAGGGGCCTGGCGAGCCGCGCACGCGGGTGAGCACGCCCTCGTCGTCGCGCCCACCGGGTCCGGCAAGACACTGTCCGCCTTCCTCTGGGCGCTGGACCGGCTCTCGGTGGAACCGCCACCGGCGGAAGCGACGAAACGCTGCCGGATCCTGTACGTCTCGCCGCTGAAGGCACTGGCGGTCGACGTCCAGCGGAACCTGCGGGCCCCGCTGGCCGGCATCTCGCAGGCCAGCCGCCGGCTCGGGCTGCCGGTGCCCGGGATCGAAGTGGGCATGCGCACCGGCGACACCACGGCGGCCGAGCGCCGCACGTTCGCCAAGACCCCGCCGGACGTGCTGGTGACCACGCCGGAGTCGCTCTTCCTCATCCTCACGTCGTCGGCCCGGGAGTCGCTGCGCGGCGTGGAGACCGTGATCGTCGACGAGGTGCACGCGGTCGCCGGCGGCAAGCGCGGTGCGCACCTGGCGCTCTCGCTGGAGCGGCTCGACGCGCTGCTGCCGAAGCCGGCGCAGCGGATCGGCCTGTCGGCGACGGTCCGCCCGATCGACGAGGTGAGCGCGTTCCTGGCCGGCGGCCGTCCGGTGCGGGTGGTCCAGCCGAAGCTGGCGAAGACCATCGAGGTCCGCGTCGAGGTCCCGGTCGAGGACATGAGCAACCTCGACGCGCCGCGCAGCGGGCCGGCGCCGAGCCCGCTCGACGCGCTGGAGTCCCTGGATTCGCTGGAGTCGCTGACCGAGGCCTTCCCGCCCGGGGACATCGCTCCGGGCGGGCTGGGCACGCTGGAGGAGATGGCCGGCAACCCCGTGCAGCGACCGTCGATCTGGCCGGCGGTCGAGGAGCGGGTGCTGAGCCTGATCCGCGCGCACCGCTCGACGATCGTCTTCGCGAACTCGCGCCGGCTCACCGAGCGGCTCACCGCCCGGCTGAACGAGCTGGCCGCCGAGCAGACCGAGCCGGCCCCGGCCGGCGCGTTCCCGGCGGAAGCCGTGGGGCAGTCCGGCGTGAGCACCGGTGCGCCGCCGGTGATCGCCCGCGCCCACCACGGGTCGATGTCGCGGGAACAGCGCACGCACGTCGAAGAGTCGCTCAAGTCCGGGCAGCTGCCGTGCGTGGTGGCGACGTCGTCGCTGGAGCTGGGCATCGACATGGGCGCGGTCGACCTGGTGGTGCAGATCGAGGCGCCGCCGACGGTGGCGTCCGGGCTGCAGCGCGTCGGCCGCGCCGGGCACCAGGTCGGCGCGGTGTCGTCCGGCGTGATGTTCCCAAAGTTCCGCGGCGACCTCGTCTCCTGCGCGGTCGTCGCCGAGCGGATGGCGAGCGGCGCGATCGAGGCGGTCCGCTACCCGCGCAACCCCTTGGACGTGCTGGCGCAGCACGTCGTCGCCATGGTGGCGCTGGAGCCGTGGACGGTGCCGGACCTGGCGTCGCTGGTCCGGCGGGCGGCCCCGTTCGCCGCACTGCCGGACGATGCCCTGCACGCGGTGCTCGACATGCTCGCCGGCCGCTACCCGAGCGAGGAGTTCGGCGAGCTGCGGGCGCGGATCACCTGGGACCGCATCGGCGGCGAGCTGCGCGGGCGGCCCGGCGCGCAGCGGCTGGCCGTCACTTCGGGCGGCACCATCCCGGACCGCGGCCTGTTCACCGTCATGACGCCGGGCGGGGACGACAAGCCGGGGTCGCGGGTCGGCGAGTTCGACGAGGAAATGGTGTACGAGTCGCGCGTCGGCGACACCATCCTGCTGGGCACGTCGTCGTGGCGGATCACCGACATCACGCACGACCGCGTCATCGTGGTGCCGGCGCCGGGCGAACCGGCGCGGATGCCGTTCTGGAAGGGTGACGCGCCGGGCCGCCCGCTGGAACTGGGCCGGGCGCTGGGGAAGTTCGTCCGCGAGCTGTCCACTTCGGACGAAAAGAAGGCGCGCGAGCGGGCGGAGGCGGCGGGGCTGGACGAGCGGGCGTGCGACAACCTGCTCGCCTACCTGGCCGAGCAGAAGGCCGCCACCCGGCACGTCCCGAACGACCGGACGATCCTCTTGGAGCGCTACCGCGACGAGCTCGGCGACTGGCGGATCGTCGTGCACTCGCCGTTCGGCGCGCAGGTGAACGCACCGTGGGCGCTGGCGATCGCCGCGCGGCTGCGGGAAAACCGCGGGGTGGACGCGCAGGTGGCGCACTCCGACGACGGCATCGTCCTGCGGCTGCCGGACGCGCTGGACGCCGAGGGCGGCGAGGTCACCATCGGCGCGGACGACGTGCTGCTCGACCCCGAGGAGGTCGAGCAGCTGATCGTCGCCGAGGTCGGCGGCTCGGCCGTGTTCGCCGCACGGTTCCGGGAGTGCGCGGCCCGGTCGCTGCTGCTGCCCCGCCGCGACCCGCGGCGGCGGACTCCGTTGTGGCAGCAGCGGCAGCGCGCGTCGCAGCTGCTCTCGGTCGCGGCGAAGTACGAGCGGTTCCCGGTCGTGCTGGAGGCGATGCGGGAGGTCCTGCAGGACGTCTACGACGTCGGCGGCCTGCGCGAGCTGATGGCCGACGTCCGGTCCCGCAAGGTCCGGCTGGTGGAGGTCGAAACGCCGGCCGCGTCGCCGTTCGCGCGCAGCCTGCTCTTCGGCTACATCGGGATGTTCCTGTACGAGACGGACGCACCGCTGGCCGAGCGGCGGGCGGCGGCGCTGTCGCTGGATTCGGCGCTGCTGGCCGAGCTCCTGGGCACCGAGGCGATCCGGGAGCTGCTGGATCCCGAAGCCGTCGCCGAAGTGGAACGGTCGCTGCAGCGGCTCGACCCGGAACGGCACGCGCGCTCGGCCGAGGACGCCGCCGATCTGCTGCGGTTCCTCGGCGACCTGACCGTCGAGGAGGCCGCGGAGCGCGGGATCGAGGCCGGGTGGCTCACCGAACTCGAAGCGGCGCGGCGGGCGATCCGGGTGCGGATCGGCGGCGCGGAACGGTTCCTGGCGATCGAGGACGCCGGCCGGGTGCGTGACGCGTTGGGCACCGCCCTGCCGGTGGGCGTGCCGGAGGCGTTCACCGAACCGGTGGCGGATCCGCTCGGGGACCTGCTGTCGCGCTACGCCCGGAGCCGGGGTCCGTTCGCGGCGGCGGACGCGGCCGCGCGGTTCGGGCTCGGCACCGCGGTCGTCACCGGGGTGCTCGACCGGATGACCGGCGAAGGCCGCCTGGTGCGCGGCGAGCTGAGCCCGGTCGGGCACCCGGAGACCCACGGCGTCGGCGTCGAGTACTGCGATGCGGCGGTGCTGCGCCGGTTGCGCCGGGCGTCGCTGGCGAAGCTGCGCGCCGAAGTCGAGCCGGTCGAGCCGGCGGCGCTGGGCCGGTTCCTGCCAGCGTGGCACGGGTTCGGCGGCCGCGTCCGGGCGGCCCCGACCGCGGACGACGTGCTGTCGGTGGTGGAGCAGCTCGCCGGGGCACCGTTGCCGGCGAGCGCGGTGGAGTCGCTGATCCTGCCCGGTCGGCTGCCGGGCTACTCCCCCGCGTTGCTGGACGAGCTGACGACGGCGGGCGAGGTCACGTGGGCGGGCTGCGGCGCGCTGTCCGGCGGTGACGGCTGGATCGCCCTCGCCCCGACGGACGTCGCCGACCTCCTGCTGCCCGAAGTCGTCGAGGACATCCCGACCGGTCCGCTGCACGACGCCATCGTGTCCACTTTGGAGGGTGGCGCGCTGTTCTTCCGCCAGCTGGTGGACCGCGCGACGGTGCTGGTGGACAAGGCCCCGAACGACGCCGAGGTGGTGGCGGCGCTGTGGGACCTGGTCTGGGCCGGGCTGGTCACCGGCGACACCCTGGGCCCGCTGCGGGCCCAGGTCGCCGGGCACGGCGCGCACAAGCCCCGGCGCCAGGCACCCCGCGGCCGGTACGCCCGGCTGCGGGCGGGGCGGCCGCAGATGCCGTCGCGGTCCGGACCCCCGACGGTCGCGGGCCGGTGGGCGCTGACCCCGCCCCGCGAAACCGACGCAACCCGGCGCGCCCACGCGCGCACAGAAGCATTCCTGGAGCGCCACGGAGTCCTGACCCGCGGCGCGCTCGACACCGAACGCGTGACGGGCGGGTTCTCCGGGATCTACAAGGTCCTGCGGGGCATGGAGGACACGGGCCAGGTGATCCGCGGATACGTCGTGGAGGGCCTCGGCGCGGCCCAGTTCGCGGCGAAGGGCGCGGTGGACCGCTTGCGGGCGCTGTCGGGCCCGGGCCGCCCGGCACCGGGCCGTCCGGTGGTCCTCGCGGCGGCGGACCCGGCCCAGCCGTACGGCGCCGCCCTCCCCTGGCCGGCGGCAACGGGCGACACGAAGCACCGCCCCGCCCGCAAGGCGGGCGCGCTGGCGGTGCTGGTGGACGGGGTCCCGGCGCTGTACGTGGAGAGAGGAGGCCGGTCCCTGCTGAGTTTCACGGAGGAGCGCCAGCCGTTGTCGGAGGCGGCCCAGGCCTTGTCGGCCGCGGTCCGCGAGGGCTGGCTGGGCCAGCTGTCGGTCCAGCGCGCGGACGGCGAGCAGGCGCTGACGTCGGAGCTGGCGGAGGTGCTCCAGGAGGCAGGCTTCCGGGCCACCCCCTCCGGCCTGCGGCTGCGCGCCTGAGAAGGCACCTCCCGGCAGCCGGGGCCGCACGCCGGAAGCCGGCCGACCGCTGAGAGCCGAGCCGCGCGCCGGAACTCCTGGTCGGAGCCGGTCGGCGATTGCCGCGCGACCGCGCTCCGCGCTGCCCTAAGCTGCCAGTCCGACACGCACGAAGGATGTTCTGCTCATGGCGATGCGCGAACTGCGCTATTTCGGGGACCCGATCCTCAAGTCCGTCTGCGATCCGGTCACCGTGTTCGACGAGAAGCTCGAAGCGCTCGTGCGCGATCTGGTCGACTCCGTCAAGCCCGCCGGGCGGGCCGGGCTGGCGGCGCCGCAGATCGGCGTCGGGCTTCGCGTTTTCAGCTATGACGTTGCCGGGCTGACCGGGTACGTCGTCAATCCCGAGATCGTCGAACTGTCCGAGGAAACGCACGAGATCAACGAAGGCTGCCTGTCGGTGCCGGAGCTGTGGTTCCCCACCAAACGGGCGAAGCACGCGAAGGTCCGCGGCGTCGACGTCCACAACGAACCCGTCGAGGTCGAAGGCGAAGACGTGCTGGCCCAATGCCTGCAGCACGAGACCGATCACCTCGACGGCATTCTCTACCTGGACAGGCTCACCGCCGAGCGCAAGAAGTCCGCCATGCGTGAAGCGCGCGACAAAGACTGGTTCTGGAAGCGCTGAACCTCAGGCCGGCAGGAACATCCGCAGCCGGGCGCCGTCCTCGGTGCTGCGTTCCGTGCGCAGGCCGGCCCGGGCCGCCGTGCGGGGCAGGATGTCGTCGCCCACCAGGGAGTCCGCGGACAGCTCCGTGATGCCCTGGGCCTCGGCCAGCACCGCGAGCCGGGCCAGGAGGGCCGTGCCGATTCCCTGCCGCTGCCAGTCGTCCTCCACCAGGAGGGAAATCTCGGCGCCTCCCGTGACCATCGGGATGAGCTGGGCCAGGCCGATCACCTCGCGGCCGAAGACGGCGAGCACGCTCGTGCCGCGCGGGGGCACCAGCAGCCGGTGCAGGCGGCGGCGCGGCACCGTGCGCACTCCCGTGTGGTAGCGCCGGAACAGCGTGGCCATCGAGCAGCGGCGGTGCAGTTCGGCCACCGCGTCGGCGTCGCCGGGAACGCCCTTGCGCAGGACGATCGCCGCGCCGTCCGGGCGGTCGAGGACCACCGGGCCGGCCGCGTTCCGGGCCGCCGCCGCGAGCAGCTTCACCAGCGCTTCGGCGCGGGTCAGCTCGAGCTGCACGAACGGCGCCCACTGGCGGCGCGCCACCAGCGAGCTACCCCCGGCCAGCGCGAACACGGCCCGGTGCCCGCTCTCCGTGCGCGCCGGGTTGGCCTCGGCGGCGGGGACGAGCGTGACGACGTCCGCGGCCAGGACGTCCTTCAGCACTTCGGCGAGGCGGGTGGGGTCGTCGATCGCGCGGCGGGCCGCGAGCAGCGTCGACGCGGAGGGGTCGACCAGGTCGTGGACGTCGGCGTCGATGATCGCCGTGCACTCGCAGCCCTCGGCGCGGATGGCGTCGACCAGGTGCCGCCGGGGCAGGCCGGTCGCCGGGCGCAGCACGATCTCGTCGAGCACGCCGCCCGGCACCGGCAGCACGGACAGGCCGAGGATGTTGCACTCGAGGTCGGCGAGCCGGATGGCGATGCGGGCGAGGGTGCCCGGGTGGTCGTGCATCCGGATCCGCACCCGCCAAGCCGACGGCGCAGCCGGCTCCTCGACGACGGCCGCCCGGCCGGGCTGGGGCAACGCTCTGGAGGTCTCCATGCCCCCACGGTCCCCCGGGGTTGTTGCCTTCCCAGGACGCCGGTGTTTCGCGCAGGTCAGCGTTCGACGCGCCCCGGCAACGCCCCCGAAACACCCGCCCCGCACCACACCCCGGCCACCAACGCGACCGACCCGGCCGCCCGAGGTACCGGCGCCGGCCACCAGGCGAAGGTGCCCCGCGCCGGCAACCAGGGCGAAAGCGCCCGGCCCCCGGCAACCAGACGAACTGCACCCCGGATGCCCCGGTCCCGCTCCCGACCGGCGATCCGCGCCCCGGCGAACAGCCGCCCCAGGCGACCGGCGATCCGCGCCCCGGCGAACAGCCGCCCCAGGCGACCGGCGATCCGCGCCCCGGCGAACAGCCGCCCCAGGCGACCGGCGATCCGCGCC
>NZ_JBSGBQ010000011.1:168648-229956 GCF_053601335.1 Amycolatopsis sp. NPDC004747
GCCCCGGCGAACAGCCGCCCCAGGCGACCGCGATCTGCGCCCCGGCGAGCAGCCGCCCCAGCGAGCTCCGATCCGGCACGCCCCAGGCTCCCCCGGCGATCCCCGCCCGGCTCAGCGCGGGGTGAGCACGCAGAACTCGTTGTCCTCCGGGTCGGTCAGCACCCGCCACGGCAGCGTGGGCCCGCCCAGGTCCGCCGGTGCCGCACCGATCGCGATGACCTCCCTCACCGCCTCGGCGTGCTCGGTCTCCGCCGGGGGTGCCACGTCCAGGTGCACGCGGTTCTTCACCCGCTTGACGTCGTCGTTGCGCAGGAACTCCAGCCACGGCCCCCGGCCGGACGGTGCGCGCAGCCCCACCAGGCCGTCGTCTTCGCGGGCCCGGACCGGCCAGCCCGTGATCCGCGTCCAGAAGGCCGCCAGGAGCTCCGGGTCGTGGGCGTCGACCAGGATCGACGCGACCGCGCCGGTGTCCGCGTACCGCTCGCGGGGTTCGAGGACGCAGAACTCGTTGCCTTCCGGGTCCGCGAGCACCACCCAGGGCACCTCGCCCTGCCCGAGGTCGACCCGGCGGCCGCCCAGCTCCAGGGCGCGCGCCACCAGCTCGGCCTGGTGCTCCGGTGTCCTGCTCGCCAGGTCCAGGTGGATGCGGTTCTTGACCTCCTTGGGTTCGGGAACCGGCACGAAGACGAGGTCGAGGTCCCAGCCATCGCTCTCCGGAGCCCGGACGTCGATCTCACCGGGCTCCTCGACGGCGACGTGCCAGCCGAGCAGCGCGGCCCAGAAATCCGCCAGGACTTCCGGCCGCGCCGCGTCGATCACCAGGTTCACCAGGCGCGTGGTCATGCGGCGCAGGCTAACCGCCACCTCCGACAGTTCCGGTTCGGCTTCCCCACCGGCCGGGTCATCGGGTCGCGAGCCGCAGCAGGGCCCAGAGCTGGGCCGCCTGGTCGTGCACGCCGCGCACGGTCACCGCGGTCAGGGACGCGCGGCCCCAGAGCCACAGGTAGACCTGCGCGGGCTTGGCCGTGACGACGTCGTCCGCGGCCTCGGCCTCCTCGGCCGAACAGCGCCAGGCCTCCGTGGTGTCGGGTCCCGCCCGCGCGATCCAGCTGTGCGCGCCGGCCCGGACGCCGACCGAGCCCGCCTTCGTGCCGGTCAGGCCGAGCATCGGCAGCTTGTGCCCGAACCAGAGGGTGAGCACCTCGTCGATGCCGTCGATCGCGACGTCGTCGGGCACGCCGCGCGGCTCGGCGCCCGCCGCCTGCTCGACGTCGACCCGGTGGACGACCGTCTCGTGCAGCATCCGGCGGCGCCAGAACCCGTACGTCCGGTCCGCCGGCCACCAGGTGTCGGCGGGCTCCTCCGGGTCGTGCGCGGCGAGCTCGTCGAGCAGTTCGGTGAGGCCCGCCTCCAGGAATTCCCGCAGGCTCTGGCCCGGTTCGGGCTCCTGCGGCCAGTCTTCGGGGCTGCGGCCGTCGGTCAGCCGGCGCCGGGCCATCCGGTAGAGGCTCCCGACGTGCCGGGCGACCTCGCCGAGCGACCAGCCCGGGCAGGCGGGCACCGGTGCCTCGGTCGGCGCCGCGTGCACCACCTCGGCCAGCAGCCTGCCTTCGATTCCCAACGCCGTGAGCAACCGCCCCTGGTCGACCGGGCCGTGCTCACGCGACATGGGCTTCCCCGGTGATCGGCAGGCCGTGCACGAGACGGCGGACGAGTTCCAGGAACGGCGTGGCGGCGCCCACCAGCCCGGCGGCGGACTCGGCGGTGACCTTCCCGGTGATCCCGGCCTGCGCGGCGGCGCGGGTGGCCGAGTTGCTGGCGAAGAAGGCGGACCACTCCCGCAGTTCGGGGGCGACGGAGTCGAGCAGGTCCCAGGTGCTGGCGGGCCGGGCCCGCCCCCGGTGCGGCCGCCCCCGCGCGGCGAGCACCGCGGCGGCTCCCCGGAGGGCGGCGAGGTAGGCGCCGATGAAGCGTTCGGCGGGCCGGCTTTCCTGGGTGGCCTCGGCGAGCCCGCGCCGGGCTTGCGCCAGCAGCCCGGCGGCGGCCGGCGAGGCGGGCGGACGCAGGGACATGGGCAGCTGGGACTGGTCGGAGTCCGCACCGGGCGGACGGAGCGAACTGGGCAGCCCGGATCCGCCACCGGCCGGCGGCTCGGGAACGGGCGACGACACGATGGGCGGCTCGGCCTGCGGCGCATCCACAACCGCCGCCTCCGGACCAGCACCGGCAACAGCCGAAGCCCGCCGCGACTGCCCCGGATCCACGAAAGCGGCCTCACCCGGCCGCACCTGCAGATCGGAAATCGGCGACGACACCTCACCCGGCTCCGCCTGCGACGCATCCACGACCGCCGCCTCCGGACCAGCGCCGGCAACAGCCGAAACCCGCCCCGGCTGCCCCGGATCCACGAAAGCGGCCTCACCCGACCGCACCTGCAGACCGGAAATCGGCGACGACACCTCACCCGGCTCCGCCTGCGGCGCATCCACGACCGCCGCCTCCGGACCAGCGCCGGCAACAGCCGACGCCCGCCCCGGCTGCTCCGCGGCCGGCAGCTCCAGCTGCCCGGAATCCACGACAGCGCGCTCTGCCCGGCCGGCACCCGCCGAGCGGCCCTGCTCCGGGATCGCCGAAGCCGGAAGCTCCAGCTCGGCCTGCCCGGCACCCACCGCCCGCGACTCGGACTCACCGGAATCCGCCGCGACCGAAGACGCGACCGAAGGCGACGCCGCCGCCGAAGTGCACAAGGAGATCGGCAGCTGGGGCTGCCGGGGGTCCGCCGGGTGCTGGCGGGGTTCCGGTCCGGGCGTCAAGCACTGGCGGGACCGGCCGCGCCGGGCCCCGGCCGGGGCCGGCTGCGGGCGCAGCGACATGGGCAGCTCGGGCTGCCCGGGATCCGTGGGGGACACGACCTTGACGGACATGGCGACCCTCCTCCTGCGCGGGTGGGCCCGACCGGGTGTCCGGTGCCGGGACCGGCTCCGGGCACCTGAGCGGTGCGCGCCCACCGAATGTCGAACGCCTGTTCGAACAATTTCCAGAGTAACCCCCGACCCGGTGCCCGCTCAACCCCGGGCGGGCGTGGTGCGGGACACCAGGTCGGTGGCGTGATCTCATAGGTTCATGAGTTCGCTGGAGCACCCCGCCGTCGCCAAGGTGGCGGCCGCGCTGGCCGAAGCCGGGCAGCAGGCCGCCGCCGAGGGCATCCGTGTCCTGCCCGCCGAGGTCCGGACCGCCGCGCAAGCGGCCGAAGCACTCGGCGTGCCCGTCGGGGCCATCGCCAACAGCCTCATCTTCCGCCTGGGGTCCGACAAAAAAGCGCTCCTCGCCCTCACCTCGGGCGCCCACCGCGCCGATCCGGCCACCCTCGAACGGCTGGCCGGCGGCGAAATCGGCAAGGCCGACGCCGATTTCGTGCGGACGCACACCGGGCAGCCGATCGGCGGCGTCGCCCCGGTCGGGCACCCCGAGCCGCTGCCCACCCTGGTCGACACCGCGCTGCGCGAGCACGACGTCGTGTGGGCCGCCGCCGGGCACCCGAAGGCCGTGTTCCCCACGACCTTCGCCGGGCTGGTCGCGTTGACCGGGGGCACCCCGGGCGCGCTCGGCGGCGCGGAGGAGGATGGGCAGCCGTGACCGCGATGCCCGCCGGCTGCTCCCGGTACGTCCAGCTCTCCGCGGAGGAGTTCCGCGCCCGCCTGCCCGAGGCGCTCGACATCTACGTCCGGGCGATGCGGTACCCGGCGGGCACCGCCGAGCAGCGCGCGCCGATGTGGCTCACCCACGCGCTGCGCGAGGGCTGGCGCTGCATGGCCGCGCTCGACGCCGACGACGTCCTGCTCGGCGTGGCCTACGGCTACCGCGGCCGGGCCGGGCAGTGGTGGCACGAGCAGGTGCGCCACGGCCTGAGCCGCCGGTCCGGGGCCGCCGAGGCCGACCGCTGGCTGGCGGACTACTTCGAGCTGACCGAGATCCACGTCCGGCCGGAGAACCAGGGCCACCAGATCGGCGAGGACCTGCTCCGCAGCCTCCTGGAAGGCGTCCCGAGCGCGAACGTCCTGCTGTCGACGCCCGAGGGGACGAGCCGGGCGTGGAAGCTCTACCGCCGCACGGGCTTCGTCGACGTCCTGCGCGACTACCACTTCGCCGGCGACCCGCGGCCGTTCGCGATCCTGGGGCGGGCGCTGCCCCTCGACCCGCGCTGAGCCGAGGGGCAGCGGCCCCTCAGCGCGGCTCGGGCCGCCAGTAGCCGACGACCAGCGCCGCGACCAGCACGGCGGCGCCGCACCACGCCGGGCCGCTCAGCCGTTCCCCGAGCAGCGCGGCGGACAGCACCGCCGCCGTCAGCGGTTCCAGGACCGCCGACAGCGAGCCGAGCACGGGGTGGGCGTCGGCCAGACCGCGCAGGTAGGCGGCGTACGCGAGCGCCGTCGGCACGGCGCCGAGGTAGCAGACGGTCGCGAGCACGTCCGCGTGCAGCGGGATCGCCATGCCGGACCAGCTCGCCACCGGGAGCAGCAGCAGGCCGCCGGTGAGGCAGCCGAACGCCGTCGTCGAAAGCGGATCCAGGCCGGCCACGGGCTTCGCGGTGACCAGGGTGAGGGTCGCGAAGCCGGCGGCCGCGAGCAGGGCGAAGCCGAGGCCTCCGAACGAGACCGCCTCGCCCGGTGACCACTGGAGCAGCGCCAGGCCGGCGAGGGTGCCCGCCACGGAGACCAGCGTCCAGCGGCGGGGTTTCCGCACCGACGCGAGGGTGACGACGACGGGCGCGGCGCCGATCGTGGTCATGGTGGCGACGCTCACCGAGCTGAGCGCGACCGCGGCGAAGTAGCTCGCCTGGAAGAGGGCGAACAGGCCACCGACGGCGAGGACGCGTTTCGCCGCTTCGGGCGTGCGCGGGAGGGCGCCGCCTTTCAGGAGGACGATCGCGACGACACCGCCGACGAGCAGCCGGTAGTCGGCGACGGCGAGCGGGTGGAGGCCGGCCCGCCGCGCGAGCAGCGAACCGGCGAGTCCGCCGGTGCCCCAGAGGACACCGGCGAGGACCAGCGCGGCCGACGAGCGGGCGCGCGTGGGTAGGGCGAGGGACATGAACGCTCCTGCGTCTGCGTCGAAGGAAAGGGAGTTCGACGAACGCGGGGCGGTGCGCACCACGAATCAGCCGCGGGTCATGGGGAGACCACGCGGCGAGGGACCACCCCGCTCAGCCGCGGGGCGGTGGGGTGACGAAGAGAATCCGGTGCACGCGACGGAACCTAGCGGCAGCTGCGAAGCGGGGCCACCGGATTTCCCGGTGACCCCGTCTCGGACTCAGTCCAGGCCGGCCAGCTGCTCCCGCAGCGTGTCCAACCCCATCCCGCCCATCTTCAGCGCCTCCGTGTGGAACCGCTTGATGTCGAAGCCCGCCCCCGCGCGGGCCTGGGCCTCGGAGCGGGCCGCCAGCCAAAGGCGCTCGCCGATCTTGTACGCCGGGGCCTGGCCCGGCCAGCCCAGGTACCGGTCGATCTCGTCGCGGATGTGGGCCTGGTCGGTGATCGTTCGGGTCAGCATGAACTCCAGGCCCAGCTCCGGCGTCCACCGCGAACCCTCGTGGAAGCCCGTTCCCGCCGGGATCGGCAGCTCCAGGTGCATGCCGAGGTCCACCACCACGCGAGCCGCGCGGAACAGCTGCTCCGACAGCATGCCCAGGAGGTCGCCGTCGTCCGAGAGGTAGCCCAGTTCCTCCATCAGGCGCTCGGCGTACAGGGCCCAGCCCTCCGCGTGCCCCGAGGTGAACGCCAGCAGCCGCTGGTACTTGTTCAGCGCCCCCGACTGGTCCACCGCCGTCGCGATCTGGAGGTGGTGGCCCGGAGCTCCCTCGTGGTACACCGTGCTCGTCTCGCGCCAGGTGCTGAACTCTTCGCGGCCCGCCGGCAGGGACCACCACATGCGGCCCGGACGCGCGAAGTCCTCGCTCGGGCCCGTGTAGTACGCGCCCACGCCGCCACCGGGCGGGGCGATCTTGCACTCCAGGGCCATCACCCGGTCGGAAATCTCGAAGTGCTTGCCGCGCAACGACTCCAGGGCGCCGTCGGAAAGGCGCTGCATCCACGCCTCGAACTCCGCGCGCCCCCGGACGCGGTAGCGCGGGTCCGCGTCCAGTGCCGCCGCCGCCTCGGCAGGCGAAGCGCCCGGCTTGACGCGGTTCGCCACCGCGCGCAGCTCGGTCTCGATCCGGGCGAACTCCGCCCAGCCCCACTCGTAGGCCTCACGCAGGTCCAGCGCCGCGCCGACGAAGTAGCGGGACCACAGGCGGTAGACGTCCTCGCCGACGGCGTCCTTCACCGGGGCCTTCGGGGCCAGCTCGGCCCGCAGGAAGCCGGCGAACTCCGCGAACGCCTCGTCCGCAGCCCGCGCGCCCTGCGCAAGGTCCGCCTTCAACGCCGAATCCGGCGAAGGCGCGACGAGCTGGGTGAAGAAGCCCGTCTCCTCCTTCAGGCCCGCCCACGTCTCACACTGCTCCGCCACCTTCGCGACCTGCCGCAGCGCCGCGACGTGCCCCGCGTCGGCCGCCGAAAGCAGGCCGCCGCGCATGTTCGCCAGCGCCTGCGGGACCTCGGCGATCCGGGCCGAGACGACCGCCCAGTCCTGCTCGGTCTCACACGGCATCAGGTCGAACGCCATCCGCAGCTCCTGCACCGGGCTGGAGATGACGTTCAGGCTCGCCACGTCCAGGCCGGCCTCGTGGATCTCCAGCTCCAGGCCGACGCGCTCGCTGAACACGGCCTTGGCGGCGCGCTCGGCGGCGTCCCGCGGCTCGGCGGCGGTGACGGCGGCGTGCGCCCGCGCGGCCAGGCCGGCGCGCTCGGCGTACCCGTCCGCCGAGTAGTCGGTCAGCCGGTCGTCGTGCCCGGCGATGCCGTGCGCGGTCGCCGCGACCGGGTCGGCGGCCGCGTAGTCGTCGACGTAGCGGTCACAGATTTCGTGCACGCCTTCGGAAGCAGTAGAAGCCATGCCCGGCACGCTACCGGGCCACACAGACTCGTTGGTACGTACTTAAGCACGGGCTGGGACGAGACCCAGCCGCGCGATCACCTCGCGCGTCGCCTTCGAGCGGTTGAACGTGTAGAAGTGCAGGTTCGGCACGCCCTCGGCGATCAGCTTCTCGCACAGTTCGGTGGTGACGTCGATGCCCGCCGCGCGGAACGCCTTGGGGTCTTCGGCCAGGGGTTCGAGCCGGTCCAGGAGCTTGCGCGGTGCCGGGGCGCCGGACAGCTTGATCGTCGTCTGCAGGGTCCGCATGGTCGTCAGCGGCATGACGCCCGGCAGCACCGGGACGTCGCAGCCGGTCGCGGCGACCCGGTCGCGCAGGCGCAGGAAGTCCTCGGCGTCGTGGAACAGCTGCGCGATCGCGAAGTCGGCACCCGCCCGCAGCTTGCGGACCAGGTACTTCGTGTCCGACTCCAGGTCCGACGAGCGCGGGTGGCCGTAGGTGTAGGCCGACACGCCGATGCAGAAGTCCCCCAGCGACCGGACCAGCTGCACCAGCTCTTCGGCGTAGGTCAGGCCCTCCGGGTGCGGGATCCAGTCGCCGTAGACGTCGCCGGGCGGGTCGCCGCGCAGCGCCAGGATGTTGCGGACGCCGACCGAGGCGTACCAGCCGATCACGTTGCGCAGCTCGGCGACGGAGTGGTTGACCGCGGTCAGGTGCGCCATCGGCACCAGCGTCGTCTCGGTCGCGACGCGGGCGATGCTGCGGATGGTGCCGTCGCGGCTGGAGCCGCCGGCGCCGTAGGTGATCGACATGTAGGCCGGGTCGTACGGCTCGAGCTCCCGGATCGCCTTCCAGAGGACGGCCTCGTCCGCCGTGTCCCGGGGCGGGAAGAACTCGATGGAGAACTTCGGCCCGTCTCCTCGCAACCGCTCGATCACCGACGTCATACCTCGAATGTTAAGGGTCACCGCTTTAGACTCGATACAGGAGTGAGCGATGAGGGACGACGACGCGAGCTGGGACGAAGACGTGCGCCTGGCCGTTTACCGCGCCTTCGCCGACCGCGGCCGCGCGCCGACCGGGCCGGAGCTGGCCGACGCCGCGGGCGGCTCGCTGGCCGTCGCGAAGCAGGCCCTGCACCGCCTCGCCGACGCCCACCACCTGGTGCTCGACGAGTGCGAGCACGTCGTCCTGGCCCACCCCTTCGCCGCGAGGTCGTTCGGCTTCTCCGTGATGGGCGCGCGCACGCTGTGGTGGGGCGGCTGCGCGTGGGATTCGTTCGCCATCCCCCACCTGGTCGACGCCGAGCCGGAGGTGCTGGTCGCGACCCGCTGCCCCGGTTGCGCGCAGCCGCACGCGCTGGTGGTGAACCGGACCGTGCCGCCCGAGGGCGGCCAGGTGGCGCACTTCCT
Source organism: Amycolatopsis sp. NPDC004747 (assembly GCF_053601335.1). NCBI lineage: Bacteria > Bacillati > Actinomycetota > Actinomycetes > Pseudonocardiales > Pseudonocardiaceae > Amycolatopsis > Amycolatopsis sp. NPDC004747. The sequence goes on from NZ_JBSGBQ010000011.1 coordinate 177,034, forward strand.
GGTGCCCGCGGCGCAGATGTGGGACGACGTGCTGCACACCTGCGCGAACCAGCGCCTCTTCTGCTGCGAGTCCTGTGTGGACGCCTGGCTGGCGGAAACCGGGCAGGCCAAGGGTTCCGTGCTCGACCTGGTCACCCTCTGGCGGCTGGCCCGCGGCTGGTACGCGGGCCGGCTGGAGCGCGGCCACCGGCGGCGCGAGCCGCACGACGCCGTCGCCTACTTCGCCGAAGCGGGCCTCACGGGTCCGTTCTGGGCCGCCGGCGCGAAAGTCTGATTCGCCACATCCGGGTGACCCGGCCGCCTGCGTCCCCGCGGGTTCGGCGAGGATGGCGGGATGAACGCGCCCGTCGCCGACAGTGACCTGCCCGCCCACGTCGAGCGCGCGCTGGCCGGGTTCCTCGATCGGGCGGGCACCGCGATCCTCGGGACCGAGCCCACCGTGGCCGCCGGGATCGACGCGCTGCGCGGGTTCGTGCTCGGCGGTGGCAAGCGTTTGCGCCCGACGTTCGCCTGGTGGGGCTGGCGCGGCGCGGGCGGCGACCCGGCCGGCCCGGATGCCGAGGGCGTGCTGCAGGCGGTGTCCAGCCTGGAGCTGATCCAGGCGTGCGCGCTGATCCACGACGACCTCATCGACTCCTCCGACTCCCGCCGCGGCAACCCGACCGTGCACATCGCGGGCGCGAAGCTGCACGCCGACCGCGGCTGGCTCGGCTCGCCGACGACGTTCGGCCTGGCCACCGCGGTGCTGGTCGGCGATCTGGCGCTGGCATGGGCGGACGACATGTTCGCCGACGCCCCGCTGCCCGCGGAAACCCTGGCCGCGGCGCGCCCGGCCTGGCGCGCGATGCGCACCGAGGTGCTCGCCGGGCAGTACCTCGACGTCCGCACGCAGGCCACCGGCGACGCCTCCGTCGAGGCCGCGCTCAAGATCGACCGGCTCAAGACCGCCGCCTACACCGTCCAGCGGCCGCTGCACCTGGGCGCCGCGCTGGGCGGCGCGTCCGACGAGCTGATCGCCACGCTGCTGGAGTTCGGTGGCGAGGTCGGGGTGGCGTTCCAGCTGCGGGACGACCTGCTGGGCGTCTTCGGCGACCCGTCGGTCACCGGCAAGCCCGCCGGCGACGACCTGCGCGAGGGCAAGCGCACCCTGCTCGTCGCGCTCGGCCTGCAGCTCGCGGCCGAGAAGCGCGAGCAGGCGGCGGCCACGGTGATCGCGGACGCGATCGGCGACGCGGACCTGTCCGACGAGGGCGTCGAGACCGTCCGGATGGCGTTGCACCAGGTCGGCGCGGTCGACGCGGTGGAGCGGCGGATCGACGAGCTGACGACGGCGGCGATGGCCGCGCTGGACCGCGCCCACCTGGCCGAGCCGGCGCCCGCGGCGCTGACCGGGCTGGTCGTCAAGGCCACCCAGCGGACGTACTGACGTGCGGACGATCGACCGGGCCGCCGGCCACGTCGTCGTCATCGGGGCGGGGCTGGCCGGGCTTTCGGCGGCCCTGCACCTGCTCGGCGCCGGGCGGCGGGTCACGCTGCTGGAGCAGGCGGACGTCCCGGGCGGCCGGGCCGGCCAGCGCAGCTTCGACGGCAACGCGGTGGACACCGGCGCGAGCGTGCTCACCATGCCGGAGCTGCTGGAGGAGGCGTTCGCCGCGGTCGGCGAGTCCCTCGCGAAGAACCTGCGCCTGACCCGGCTCGACCCGGCCTACCGCGCGCGGTTCGCCGACGGCAGCTCGCTGGCCCTGCGCACCGACGGCGACGCGATGGAGGCCGAAATCCGCGCCTTCGCCGGCGCCCGCGAGGCGGCGGGCTACCGGGCGCTGCGGCGCTGGCTGACCGAGCTGTACGCGGCGCAGAAGGACCGGTTCATCGGGGCCAACTTCGACTCGCCGCTCGACCTGGCCCGCCCCGAGCTGGCGAAGCTGGCCGCGCTGGGCGGTTTCGGGCGGCTCGGCCCCCGTGTCGCCCGCTTCCTGCGGGACGAGCGCGTCCGGCGGCTCTTCACCTTCCAGGCGCTGTACGCCGGCCTCGACCCGGCCCGCGCGATCGGCGCGTACGGCGTGATCGCGTACATGGACACGATCGGCGGCGTCTACTACCCCGAAGGCGGCATGGGCGAGATCGGCCGGGCGATGACCGGCGCCGCCGTGCGGGCGGGCGCGGACGTCCGGTTCGGCACCGAAGCGGCTTGGCTCGAACGGGTGAACTCGGGGGTGCGCGCGGTCCGGACGCGCTCGGGTGAGCGGATCGCCTGCGACGCCGTCGTGCTGGCCACCGAGCTGGGCACGGCCTACCGGCTGCTCGGCGCGCGGCCCCGCCGCCCGCTGCCGCTGCGCTACTCGCCGTCGGCCGTGGTCCTGCACGGGCGGACCACCGCGAAGTGGGACCTCGGGCACCACACGATCTTCTTCGGCGGGGCCTGGGAGCGGACGTTCGCCGAAATCATCCGCGAGGGCAAGCTGATGGGCGACCCGTCGCTGCTGGTCACCCGGCCGACGGCGACCGACCCGGGGCTGGCCGGGCGCGGCGGCGAGATCGTTTCGGTGCTGGCGCCGGCGCCGAACCTGCGTCGCGGCCCGATCGACTGGGACCGCGTGCGCGGGCCGTACCGCGAAGAGCTGCTTCGCACGCTGGAGGCGCGCGGCCTGACCGGGTTCGGCGACGAGTTCACCGTCGACGAGACGATCACCCCGGCGGACTGGGCGGCGCGCGGGCTCGCGGCCGGGACGCCGTTCTCGCTGGCGCACACGTTCACCCAGACGGGTCCGTTCCGGCCGGCGAACCTGGTCCGCGCGGCGGGCAACGTCGTGCTGGCCGGCAGCGGAACCACCCCCGGCGTCGGCATCCCGCCGGTGCTGGTCTCCGGACGACTGGCGGCGGAAAGGATCACCGGCCGGTGAACGAACTCGACGCGGCGGGCATCACCGGCGCGGGCCTCCGCGCGGCCTACACCGAGTGCCGCCGCATCAACGCCCACTACGGCCGCACGTTCTTCCTGGCGACGCGGCTGCTGCCGGCCCGGGCCCGGCCCGCCGCGCACACGCTGTACGGCTTCGCGCGGATGGCGGACGAACTGGTCGACAACCCGGCACCGGGCAGCGACCCCGCGACCGAGCTCGACCGGGTCGGCGGCATGGTCGACGTCGTCTTCGCGGGCGGCGACCCGGCCGAGCCGGTGCTCGTGGCCCTGGCCGACACCGTGCGGCGGTACGGCCTTTCGCGGGAGCTGTTCGACGCGTTCCTGAAGTCGATGCTGGCGGACCTCGAGCCGGTCGAGTACCGGACGTTCGCCGAGCTCGACGAGTACGTGTACGGCTCGGCCGCGGTGATCGGGCTGCAGATGCTGCCGGTGTTCGGCACGGTCGGGCCGCTCGCCGACGCCGAGCCGGGCGCGATCGCGCTGGGCGAGGCGTTCCAGCTGACCAACTTCCTGCGCGACGTCGGCGAAGACCTCGACCGGGGACGGCTGTACCTGCCGACCTCGGAACTGGCCGCGTTCGGCGTCTCCCGTGAGCTGCTCGAGGCGAGGCGGCCCGACCCGCGGATCCGGGCGGCGCTGGCGTACTTCGTCGCGCGGACGCGGGCGGTGTACCGGCGGGCCGAGGGCGGGGTCGCGTTGCTGCGCCCGGAATCGCGGCCGTGCGTGCGGACGGCGTTGACGTTGTACGAGGGCATCCTCGACGAGATCGTCGCGCTGGACTACGACATCCTGACCCGCCGGGCCGTCGTGCCGAAGTCGCGGAGGCTGGTGGTCGCACTACCCCCCTTGGTTTCGGTCTGGGCGAGCGAGACGTTCCGGGGCGGTCGTAGGCTCGGATCATGACCGAACGACGCATCCGGATCGGCCTGCAGCTCCAGCCGCAGCACGCCGACTACGACTCCATCCGGCGCACCGCGTCGGCCGCCGAAGACCTCGGTGCCGACATCGTCTTCAACTGGGACCACTTCTACCCGCTCTACGGCGACCCCGACGGCATGCACTTCGAGTGCTGGACGATGCTCGGCGCGTGGGCGGAGTCGACGTCCCGGGTGGAGATCGGCGCGCTCGTCACCTGCAACAGCTACCGCAACCCCGAGCTGCTCGCCGACATGGCCCGCACGGTCGACCACATCTCCGGCGGACGGCTCATCCTCGGCATCGGCTCGGGCTGGTTCGAGAAGGACTACGACGAGTACGGCTACGAGTTCGGCACCGCGGGCGGCCGCCTCGACGACCTCGCGGAGTCCCTCCCCCGCATCGAGTCGCGCCTGGCCAAGCTGAACCCGGCGCCGACCCGCAAGATCCCGGTCCTGATCGGCGGCGGCGGCGAGAAGAAGACGCTCAAGCTCGTCGCCAAGCACGGCGACATCTGGCACGGCTTCGGCGACCCGGAGGTCGTCGCGCGCAAGGTCAAGATCCTCGACCAGCACTGCGCGGACGTCGGCCGCGACCCGGCCGCGATCGAGCGCTCGTGCGGCGTCCAGGGCGAGCCGGACGAGCTGGGCCCGAAGCTGCTCGAACTGGGCGTCACGACGTTCACGGTCGGCGTGGGCGGGCCGGACTACGACCTCGACGCGCTGAAGTCCTGGATCGCCTGGCGCGACAAGACCCAGGGCTGACGCTTCACCCGCGCGCCCGGTGCGCGGCGACGCGTTCGCGCGTCGCGCACCGGGGCGAGCAGAACTTCCGCGGACTCCCCCCACCCGTGTGGGCGAACGGCTTCCCACACGTGGGTGACGCGCACAGCCCTCCCGGCGGCCCCTGGCGTTCGGCCAGCAGCGACGCCAGCCCCAGCGCCGAGGACGTCACCAGCCACGCTCCCCACGGGCCGTCGTCGGCCGCGTCGAGGTGCAGGTGCCAGCCGTAGCCGTCCTCGTGATCCGTCAGGCGCGGCGGTCCCGCGTACGCGGCGAACAACGCGTTGAGCACCGAAGCCGCCGAAGCCGCATCAGGCGCCGCGAAGACTTCGCGCAGCTCGAGCGCTGCCGCCCGCAGGTCCGCCACTTCCGATGCGGACAGCGAGACGTCCGGTTCGCCGTGATCACGCAGCACCTGCGCCACCGCGGCCGGGTCGGGGGACGGTACGAGCAGGACACCCAGCAGGTCCACCGCGCGCTGCACGGAATCCTGGTGCGGAAAAGCCATGCCCCACTGTAACGTCTTGCCGGTGATAAGACGTTACCTGGCCGGTGCCACGCTCGCCCGGACCGGCGACGAGCTGTCCGGGCCCGCGCTGCTGCTGCTCGGGATGACCGCGGGCCCGCACGCCGGCGCGGCACTGCTCGCCGGGCTGACCGCGGCCGCCGCCGTCGGCGGGCCGGTGTTCGGCGCGCTGCTGGACCGCAGCGCCGCCCCGGGGCGGCTGCTCGCCGTCGCCCTCGGCGGCTACGCCGGCGGCATTGCGCTGGTCACCGCGGTCTTCGGGCAGCTGCCCCTGGGAGCCGCGGTCGCCGTCGCGGTGGTCACCGGCCTGCTCAACCCCGCCATCGCCGGGGGCTGGACCGCCCAGCTGCCCGCCCTCGCCGGGCCCGCGTTGCCGCACGCCAGCCGCTTCGACGCCATGACCTTCACCGCCGCCGCCCTCGCCGGGCCCGGTCTGGCCGGGCTGCTCGGCGGTCCCACCGGCCTGGTCGTCGCGGTCGGCCTGGTCGCCGCCGCGATCCCGGTGGCGTGGTTCCTGCCGACGCGGACCCCGAAGAAGACGCGCCTCAAGGATGGCTTCCGGGTCCTCGTCCGCAACGTGCCCCTGCGACGGGCGACCGTCGCTTCGACGATCTCCTGCGTCGGCATCGGCATGGTCACCGTGTGTTACCCGCTGCTGGGCGTGGCGCACCTGCGCGGCGCGGCGGACGGCGCGCTGCTGCTGGCCGTCCTGGCGGTGGCCTCACTGCTGGCCAACGCCGTCCTCGCGAAATGGCCGCTGCCGTGGGCCCCGGACCGGACCGTCCGGCTGAGCACGCTCCTGCTGGCCGCGAGCTGCCTCGTGGCCGCGAGCGGGCACGTCGTCGTCGCGGCCGTGCTGGCCGGGTTCGCCGAAGGTCCGCAGCTCACGGCCTTGTTCGCGATCCGCCACCGCGAAGCTCCCGAGCACGTGCGGGCGCAGGTGTTCACCACGGCGGCGAGCGTGAAGATCACCGGGCTGGCCGCGGGCGCGGCGCTGGCCGGTCCGCTGGCCGCGTGGTCGCTGCCCGCCTGCCTGCTTACCGCGGCGGGTGTTCAGCTGGTTGCCTGCTGTTCCGGCAGGTCAGAACGCCATGGCCTGGGCGCGCCGCTTGACCTCGGTGCCGTGGCTGGTCCGCAGGGCGTTGATGGGCGTGCTCCCGGGCAGGGTGTCGTCCGCGGTGAACAGCCACCGCAGCATCTCGGTCCGGGAGAAGCCGGAGTCGGCGAGCACGGTGATCGTCCCGGTCAGGCCCTTGACCACGCCGTCCTTGACGAAGAAGTCGCTGGGCACGCACAGTTCGCCACCGCGCTTCAGCGCGATCAGCTGCCCGTCGCGCAGCATCTGCCGGACCTTGTTGGCCGAAGTCCCGAGAACGGTCGCCACCTCCGCCAACGGAAGGACCGCGATGGCGGTGTCGAGGATGTCTTCGGCGACAGGAATCCCACTCACAGGTGACACTGTGCCACATTTCGTCCCCTCACCCGCTAGTGCGCACGGGTGACCCGCGAGGTCTCCTCCACGAGGCGTGGCCGATTCCGTACGATCCATACTCGTGACACGCACCCAACCCAGCCTGGTCGGCACGCTCCTGGAGCGGCGCTATCGGGTGGACCGGCTGCTCGCCCACGGCGGAATGTCTTCCGTCTATCGGGGGACGGACACCCGGCTGGACCGTCCGGTCGCGATCAAGATCATGGACCCGCGCTTCGCCGACGACCGGTCGTTCGTCGACCGGTTCGTGCGGGAGGCGCAGTCCGCGGCGCAGCTGCACCACCCGCACGTCGTGGCGGTGCACGACCAGGGCTTCGACCTGCCGCAGGGTGCGGAGTCGGGACTGGCGTTCCTGGTGATGGAGCTGGTCGACGGCGGGACGCTGCGCGACCTGCTGGACGACGAGGGCCCGCTGGACGTCGCGCTCGCGCTGAGCGTCGCCGAGCCCGTGCTGTCGGCGCTGGCCGCCGCGCACCAGGCCGGGCTGGTGCACCGGGACGTCAAGCCGGAGAACGTGCTGATCGGCCGGGTGGGGCAGCAGACCGGCGGGGCGGTGAAGGTCGCGGACTTCGGCCTGGTGCGGGCCGTGGCGAGCGCGGGCACGACCAGCTCTAGCATCATCCTCGGCACGGTCGCCTACCTCTCCCCCGAGCAGGTCGCCACCGGCGCGGCGTCCGCGCGCGGCGACGTCTACTCGGCCGGGATCCTGCTCTACGAAATGCTGACCGGCCGGGTGCCCTACACCGGGGACACGGCCATCTCGGTCGCCTACCGGCACGTGAACGACGACGTGCCGCCGCCGAGCCTGCTGCGCCCGGATCTGCCGCCCGCCCTCGACGACCTGGTCGTCCGCGCGACCCGGCGGGACCCGCAGCTGCGCCCGGCCGACGCCGGGGAGTTCCTCACCGAGCTGACCGCGGTGCGCGCCCAGCTGGGGCTGCTGCCGGTGACCGTGCCGATCCCGGTGTCCCACGCCCAGGGCGACCTCGCCGACACCGAGCGCACGCTGCCGCGGATCCCGCAGGTGCCGGACACCGAGAAGACGATGCCGGTGCACCGTCCGAACGCGACCCGGGCGCTGAGCCACGCCGCCGGGCCGGCGACCGCGCACGTGCCGCCCCTGGCCCCGCCGCCGCCGCGGCGCCGGAGCCGGCCGGAGCCGGAGAAGCCGCCGCAGAGCACCCGCAACAAGATCCTGGTGATCGCCGCGGCGGTGCTGCTGCTCGGCGGGCTGATCGGGGCGTTCGCCTTCATCCTCACCGACACCGGCGGCGACAAGACCGCGCGGGTGCCGAAGCTGGTCGGGCTGAACCAGGCCGCGGCCGGCGACGCGCTGCGGGCGGTGAAGCTGAACCCGCGGTTCAGCCAGGAGTACGACAACACGGCGCCGTCGAACACCGTGCTGCGCGCCGACCCGGCCGAGGGCACCACGCTGTCGCCGAACGCGACGGTGTCGGTGGTGCTGTCGAAGGGCCGCCCGCAGGTGCCGGACATCCGGCCGGGCACCGCGCTGCCCGACGCCGAGCAGGCGATCAAGGCGGCGCAGCTGACGCCGGTCCGCGGGACCGACGACTTCGACCCCGAGGTCCCGCAGGGGGCGGTCATCCGCACGACGCCGGCGGCGGGCAGCCAGCTGACCATCGGCGGCCAGGTCACGATCGTCGTGTCGAAGGGCCCGATCCCGCTGCCGCCGGTCCCGGACGTCACCGGCCAGTCCAAGGACGACGCGTTCAAGGTGCTGCAGCAGGCCGGGTTCGAGCCGTTCCAGGCGGGCGAGGAGTTCAAGCAGGACATCCCGGGCGGCGCGGTCACCCGGACCGACCCGCCGGCGAACGCGCAGCCGAAGGCCAAGCGGATCGGCGTGTTCGTCAACAACGCGGTCCAGGTGCCGGACGTCCGGTTCCGCTCGTTCGAGGACGCCCAGAAGATCCTGGAGCAGGCGGGCCTGAAGGCCGACCGCGAAGGCGGCCGTGGCCGCGGCCCCGGCGGAGGCGGCGGCGGGTTCGACTTCGTGTTCCAGCAGGACCCGCAGCCGGGCTCGTTCGTGGCGAAGGGCTCGAAGGTCAAGCTGAAGGGCTTCGGGGGATGATCGGCAGCCGGGGCCGGGTGACGGGCACGATCGGCCCCGGCCTCATCGGCGAGGTGCTCCTGAACGTCCGGGGCGGCACGGAAGCGTTCTACGCCTACCCGGCCGACCCGGAGGAGACGTTCACGTCGGGCACGCAGGTGCTGGTGGTGGACTTCGAACCCCCGCGGACGGTTTACGTGGAGCGGTGGCAACCCCTGAGCCGCTGACGGCGTGGAAGAGGCACCAACACACCCACAACAGAAGAGCGAGGGGGTCGGTGCCATGAGTCTCGTGGAAATCCTGCTGGTTTCCGCCGGCGGCGTCATCGCCGTGCTGATCGTCGTGTTCGGGATCCTGCGGCTGCTGTACAAAGTGGCCGAACCGAACGAGGCGCTGATCATCTCCGGGCTGGGGGTCCGCGTCGATCGGGCCGAGACGGCGGACAGCCTGGGCTTCAAGATCATCACCGGCCGCGGGGTGAACGTCATCCCCGGGTTCCAGACCGCGCGGCGGCTGTCGCTGGACACCCGCGGCGTCAACCTGCAGGTCTCCTGCGTCACCAAGCAGGGCCTGCCGGTCACCGTGCGGGCCGTGGTCATCTACAAGGTCGGCGACGACTACGCCTCGATCGCCAACGCCGCCCGCCGGTTCCTCGACCAGCAGAAGGGCATGAACGACACGATCCACGAGCTCTTCTCCGGGCACCTCCGCTCGATCGTGGGCGGGCTGACCATCGAGGAGATGATCCACAACCGGGACGCGCTCACCGGCGAGGTGCGCCAGTCCTCGGCCACCGAGATGATCAAGCTGGGGCTGATCGTCGACTCACTGCAGATCCAGGAGATCGACGACGAGTCCGGCTACATCCTCAACCTCGGCAAGCCGCACGCCGCCGCGATCGCCGCGTCGGCCCGCATCGCCGAAGCCCAGCGCGACCAGGAGGCCGCCGAGGTCGAGCAGGTCTCCGCCGCGAAGAAGGCCGCCGCCGTGCGCGAAAGCCAGATCCAGCAGGCCGGCTACCAGGCCGAGGTCGACCAGGCCCGCGCGAAGGCGTCGCAGTCGGGTCCGCTGGCCGAAGCGACCGCGCGCCAGGAGGTCGTCGTCCAGGAGACGCGGGCGGCCGAGCTGGAGGCGGCGCTGGCCGAGCAGCGGCTGCAGTCGCAGGTCCGCAAGCCGGCCGACGCGAAGGCGTACGACACGCGGACCACGGCCGACGCCGCTCGTGACGCCTCGATCGCCAAGGCCCAGGCCGAGGCGAAGGAGACCGAGCTGCGGGCCGCGGCGGACGCGACCCGCGTGAAGACGGCCGCCGAGGCCGAGGCCCAGGCCACCAAGGCCCGGGCCGAGGCGATGGCGGGCGCGACCCGGGCGACCGGTGAGGCCGAGGCCGCCGCGGCCAAGGCCCGCGGTCTGGCCGAGGCGGAAGCCGCGAAGGCCCGGGGCCTCGCCGAAGCCGAGGCGGCCCGCGCGAAGGGGCTCGCCGAGGCGGACGCGATCAAGGCGCGAGCCGCGGCGCTGGCGGAGAACCAGGAAGCCGTCGTCGCGCAGCAGCTGGCCGAGCGCTGGCCGGAGATCGTCGAGGCCGGCGCGAGCGCGTTCGGCAACGTCGACCACATGGTCGTGCTCAACGGCGCCGACGGCATGTCGGACATGTTCGCCAAGGCGCTGTCGCTCGGCGGAACCGGTCTCGGCCTGGCCCGGCAGCTGATGGACGCCATGGGCAAGCCGGCCGAGAAGGAGCTCGACGAGGCCGCGCGGAAGAACGGCGAACTGAAGCTCAGCGACTGATCCGTCACTGTCGGTGTACGGCCCCTGTGTCGCGGATCACGTTCCGCAGGGGCCGTACCCCCGTTCGGGGGCGGAAATTCCCGCTCTCTTGTCCTACCGTGGGCGCATGGTGCCGGACCGTGCGTCGCGGGCCGTCCGATGAGCTTCTTCACCGGCGGTCCCCGTGAGCGTCCCCTGTTCCCCGTTCCGGAGCAGGAGCTTTACGCGTTCAACGGACGGCACTGGACCGATCCCCCGCGCGAGCACATCGTCCCGGCGGTGCTGCCGTGGGCGCAGCCGCTGGGCCGCTCCGAACGCACGGTGGTCGCGCTGCGGGCCATCGAGGTGTGGCCGGAGGCGCTGACACTGCGCGTCACGGTGTACTCCCGGGACAGCCTGGTCGACGACCCCGCCGAGGGGCTGATCGACCACCGGCGCAAGCCCGACTACAACGGGCTGCTGATCGGCGTGCTCTACGCCGACGGCAGCCGGGCGAGCTCCGAGACGATCTCGGTGCCGTCCGCGTCCGAACCGGAGGCCCCGGTGCTGCGGGCCCAGCCGGTCGGCGGCACGCGGTTCGCCGTCGAGCACGAGGTCTTCCTGTGGCCGCTCCCCTCGGCCGGCCCGCTGAAGCTGGTCGTGCAGTGGACGGACCGGGAGATCCCGGAGACCCGCACGACGCTCGACGGCGGCGCGATCCGCTCCGCGGCGAAGGACGCCGCGGAAATCTGGCCGGGACTCGGCAGGCGGCAGGTGAACGGCCTGCCGGTGCGCCGCGTCGGCAAGCAGGTCGCGCTGACCCCCGATTGGGGGCCGTCGGTGGCCCGTGCGGAAGCACCCCCGCCTGCTCCGGCCGAATGAATCTTCCTCTTGATCTGTGAGCCCGGGCACCGCGGCCCGGGGTATCTCGAATGGATGAACGGGGTGGGTAGTTAGCGTCGTGGAAACACTTCGACCACCCGGCCGTCATGTCGGGCTGGTGCAGTGGGTCCAACCCCTTCCGACGCACGTGGCCGTGCGCCCCCCGCGAACCCGGAAAGGTCGCCCATGGCAGGCTCGCCGCTCAGCGCACTCGACGTCGCTTTTCTTTGCCTGGAAAGCGAAACCACCCCGATGCACATGGGAGCGGTGGTCACCTTCACCGCCCGCGGCTCGGTGGACCCGGCCGCGTTGACGGCGCTGCTCGCCCAGCGCGCCGCCCGGCTGCCGAAGCTGCGCCAGCGGGCGCGCGCGGAGCTGTTCCCGCCGGGCTCGGCCAGCTGGAGCGACGACCCGGCTTTTGTTGCGGCCGACCACATTCACCACGTCGTGTTGAGTTCGCTGTACGAGCCGGACCCGCTCGCGGCGTATGCGTCGCGCTGGATCGCCGAGCCGCTCGACACCTCCCGGCCGTTGTGGGACCTGACGCTCGTCACCGGGCTGCCGGCCGGGAAGTTCGCGCTCCTGCTGAAACTGCACCACGCGCTGACCGACGGCGCCGGCGCGTACGCGGTCGCGGCCGGGCTGCTCGACGGCGTGAAACTGCCGGAGCGGAACCCTTCGCCGATCCCCGCCCCGCGCTCCACTTTGGACACGGTGAAGGACGCGCTGGGCACGGTGTGGGGCCAGGCCGGGATCGCCTCGTCGCTGGTGCGGGCGGCCCGCCCGCCGCTCTCGCCGGTGTCGGCACCGCCGTCGCCCGAGCGGCGCCTCGGGTTCGTCCGGCTGCCGCTGACCGAGCTGCGCCGGGTGCGCCGCGCGCACGGCGGCACGACCAACGACGTCGTCCTGGCGGTGCTGTCCGGGGCCCTGCGCGAGTGGCTGGTCAACCGCGGGCAGCGCGCCGACGGCCGCACGCTGCGCGCGCTGATCCCGGTGAGCGTGCGCGGCCGGGCCGGGGAGCAGCTCGGCGGCAACAAGCTTTCGGGCTACCTGTGCGACCTGCCGGTCGGCGAGGACGACCCGGTCGAGCGGCTGCGGGCGGTCCGCCGGGCGATGACCCGCAACAAGGCGGCGGGCCCGAGCCGCGGCGCGGGTGCCCTGCCGCTGCTGGCCGACCACGTCCCGCCGCTGCTGCACCGCCTGGGCACCCGCACGGCGGGCCAGGCCGCGCCGATGCTGTTCGACCTGGTGGTCACGACGGTCCCGCTGCCCCCGGCCCGCCTCTCCCTCGACGGCGCCCGCCTGGCGGAGGTCTACCCGTTCGTGCCGCTGGCCCCGCGCCACGCGGTGGGCATCGCGGTGGCGACCTACCGGGATTCGGTCCACATCGGACTGCAGGCCAACGGCGCGGCGGTCCCGGACGTGGGTTCGCTGCGGGACGCGGTGCTCAAGTCGGCGGCCCGGCTGCTGGACGCCTCCTAGCACCACTCACCTGCGGGCCCCCCGAGACCGCCGGGATGCGCCCCAAGGCCACCTTGGGTGCGTCAGACGCAACCAAGGCCGCCTTGGGGCGCTCGGGTTGAGCGGGGGCCAGGGCCTCAGCCGCGGAGCATCTCCGCGACCAGGAAGGCCAGCTCCAGGGACTGCTGTGTGTTCAGCCGCGGGTCGCAGGCCGTCTCGTAGCGGCCCGACAGGTCGATGTCGGAGATCTCCTGGGCGCCGCCCAGGCACTCCGTGACGTCCTCGCCGGTCAGCTCCACGTGGATGCCGCCCGGGTAGGTGCCCAGCTTGTTGTGCACCTCGAAGAAGCCCTGGACCTCGTCGACGATCCGGTCGAAGTGGCGGGTCTTGTAGCCGGTCGACGACTCGTGGGTGTTGCCGTGCATCGGGTCGCACTGCCAGATGACCTTGTGCCCGGAGGCTTCGACCTTCTCCACGATCGCCGGCAGCACCTCGCGGACCTTGCCGTTGCCCATCCGCGCGATGAGCGTCAGCCGGCCCGGCTCGTTGCGCGGGTCGAGCCGCTCGACGTACTCCAGCGCCTGCTCCGGCGTGGTCGTCGGGCCGATCTTCAACCCGATCGGGTTGGCCAGCAGCTCGGCGAAGGCGATGTGCGCGCCGTCCAGCTGGCGGGTCCGCTCGCCGACCCAGAGGAAGTGCGACGACAGGTTGTACAGCTTCGGGTTGGCCGCGTCGGCGTTGTCGAGGCGCAGCATCGAACGCTCGTAGTCGATCAGCAGCGCCTCGTGGCTGGCGAAGATCTCCGTCGACTGCAGCGACGTGTCCGTGACGCCGCACGCCGACATGAACCGCAGGCCGCGGTCGATCTCGTTGGCCAGCGACTCGAAGCGCTGGGCGGCCGGCGACGCCGACACGAAGTCCTTGTTCCAGTCGTGCACCTGGTGCAGGTCAGCCATGCCGGCCGCGGTGAGGGCGCGGACCAGGTTCATCGCGGCGCCCGCGTTCGCGTACGCGCGGATCATCCGGCCGGGGTCCGGCACGCGCAGCTCGGGCTTGGCGACCAGGGAGTTGATGATGTCGCCGCGGTACACCGGCAGGCCCAGCGCGTCCGTCGCGGCCGAGCGCGGCTTCGCGTACTGGCCGGCGATGCGGCCGACCTTGACCACCGGCAGGCTCGCGCCGTAGGTGAGCACGACCGCCATCTGCAGCAGCGTGCGCAGGTTGGCGCGGATGTGCGGCTCGGTGTTGGATTCGAACGTCTCCGCGCAGTCGCCGCCCTGCAGCAGGAAGGCCTCGCCGCGGGCGACCATGGCCAGCCGGTCCTTGAGCCGGTCGATCTCGGCCGGGACGGTGATCGGCGGCACGCTCTCCAGCACGCCGCGGACCCGGCGGGTCGCGTCGGGGTCCGGCCACTCCGGCTGCTGCGCGGCCGGGAGCGCCAGCGCCTTGTCGAGCCGTTCCCGCAGTTCGGGCGGCAGGGGCGGCAGCTCGGGCAGTGTGTCGACGGGGACGTCCACAGTCCAGTTCACGCAGACCAGGATAAGGTTCCCGGTTCGCAGCGCTGCGCCCGGTTGGCCACCGGAGTGGTGCGCTCACGCAGCGCGACCACACCACCCCGGGAGGTGCCCCCGGCTCAGCAGGGCCGCACCGAGGCCACCGTCAGCCCGGCGTTGGCACTCGAGAAAGCCGGGATCCGCACCGCGAAACCGAGGTATTTCGGCTGCGAGAACAAACACCAGGCGTTCTGGCTGCCGTTGCTTTCGGAAAACGCGTTGAACGGCGGATCGATCGATGGAATCGGTCCCGCCGTGCACATCGCCGTTCCGTTCGGGCCGTGCAGCCACAGCGCCTCCGGGATGCAGACCGGGCCTGGTACCGCGGGTTGCGCGGACGCCGACGGCGCGGCCAGCAGCACCGCGGCCAGGACGGACACGACGAAGAACATCATCTTTTTCATCATTTTCCCCTCGAATCCCCCGAGGGGGAAATGTCCCCCTCACCGTTCAGACTGACAGGAACCGTCCGTCGCGGGGAAGACCCCGTCACGCAGATAGCCCAGCACCGCTTCGTTTCCGCAGGCGTTTTCCCGGGTGAAGACGCCGTGCCCGCCGTCGTCGACGGTCACCATCCGCGCGCGGGCCCCGAACGCCGCCCGCGTCTCGCGGGCGCCGGACAGCGGGGTCGCCGGGTCGCGCCGGTTCTGCACCAGCAGGACGTTCGCCGGGCCGGGGCCGCCGACGCGCACCGGCGGCTCGGTGCGTTCGACCGGCCAGAACGCGCACGGGTTCACGTTCGCCGCGGCCGGGCCGAACATCGGGTGCGCGGTCCGTTCGCGCTCGACCGCGCGCTGGTAGTAGCCCACCTGTTCGGGCCAGTCGGAGTCGTTGCAGATCACCTGGAGCTGGAGCGCGGCGCGGTTGTCGCCGTCGAGCGGCCCGGCCGCGGCCTGTGCGGTGCCGGCCCATTCCCGGGCCAGCGCCGGGAAGGAGGCGTCGTCGTAGAGCCCGTTCCACGTGTCCGACCGGAATTCCGGTCCGCGGACGGCGGCGAGCTCGAAGAACTTCGCCGTCACCGCGGCCGGCGTCCGGCCTAGGTGGTAGACGTCGTCGCGCGCGGCCGCCCACGCGGCGAAGTCGGGAAAGCGGTCGTCGAAGCCTTCGGCGAAGCGCTGGTTGGCGCGGACGTCGAGCCCGCGCGGGCCGAGGACGCTGTCGAGCACGATCCGGTCGGTCCGGCCGGGGAACATCGACGCGTAGGCGGCGCCGAGGTAGCTGCCGTACGAGACGCCGTAGTAGGAGATCTTGTTCTCCCCCAGCGCTTCCCGGATCCGGTCGAGGTCCCGTGCGGTGTTCGCGGTCGTCATGTGCGGCAGCAGGTCCGTTGTGGACGCACGGCCGCACTTGCCGGCCACGGCCCGCGCCTTCGCCGCGGTGGCGGCGACCTCCCGCGGCCCGGCCGCGTACGGGCCGAGCACGGCGCCGCGTTCTTCCGGCGTCGTCATGCCGCACGTGACCGGCGTGCTGTAGCCGGTGCCGCGGGGGTCGAACCCGACGACGTCGTAGGCGTCCGGCAGGCCGGAGCCGCCCACGCGCTGCACCAGCTGGGCGGGCATGGCGAGCCCGGGACTGCCCGGCCCGCCGGGGTTCATCAGCAGCACACCGCGGCGCTTGCCGGGTTGGCCCCGGTGGCGGGAGAGCGTGAGCTCGATGGTGCGATCGGGGTGGGCGTAGTCGAGCGGCACGCGCAGGGTGGCGCACTCGAGACCGGCCGTCGGGGACGGCGACATGCCGTAGTCCGGGCAGGGGGCCGTCCACTGCAGTCGTGGTGCCGCCTCTGCCGGGGGTGCCGCGAGCAGGGGCAGGAAGGCCAGGGCGATCAGGGTTTTCCGCATGCCCCGAGCTTGCTGGGGGTTGCTCGCGCGGACGTCAGCCCAGGGACCGGAACCGAGGCTCCGCCCCTGGGCTGACGGGGATCACGCGGCTTGCGCGCGGTTGTACAGGTTCTGTGCGTCGGCGCCGAAGTACGGCCCGAACATGTAGCCGGGCAGGAAGTTGTAGCCGAAGCTGTTCACCGAGGCCTGCACGCCGGTACCGGTGGCCTCGTTGAACGAGAGGAACCACGGGCCGCCGCTGGAGCCGCCGGTCATGTTGCAGCTCATGCCGTGGTCCTTGGTCAGCAGGAAGTCGGTGAAGGTGCTGCCGCTGCAGTAGATCAGCTTGGTGCCGTCGTAGGGCGCGGCGGCCGGGTAGCCGAAGGTGTACATGTTCTGGTTCTTCGGCTGGTTGAAAGCGATGCCCTGCGCCCCGACGACGTCGGTGAGCCGCTGCGAGTTCAGCGGGTTCACCACGGCCATGCCGACGTCGTAGTTGATGTCCTCACTGGCTTCCCACTGCGGCGTGGTGAGGGTGGTCTTCGCGGTCCACTGGCCGTAGGGGGCGTTGCCGTTGTTGTAGCCGGGGACGAAGACCCACTGGGTGTGCCAGGTGCCCTGGTACTTCACGCAGTGCCCGGCGGTGACGACGACACTGCCGTTGGTGCTGGTGACGGCGTCCCCGGAGCACGACGCTTTCTGGCCGTTGAAGAGGAAGAAGACGCGCCCGGCGGTCTGGGTGACCTTGCCACCGCCGGTCCAGGGCCCGCCGCCGTTCGGGATGCTCTGGATGATCGCGCTCTGCCCCTTGGCCACGTCTGCCGGCGCTGCGGCGGGGGCCTTGACGAGGGAGTCCATCGGGACGGCCGCCCGCATGGCGTCGGGCGTCCAGAAGGGTTTCGGTGCGGCCTGGGCCGGGGTGCCGACCAGGGCGAACGCAAGGGAGAGGACGGCCGTGACGACCGCGGCCCGGAATGTCGTGCGCTTCAAGACACCCACCTTCCGCGAAAGTGAATTGCCGCAAAAGCGGCACAGCTACTCGAAAGTAGTTGGCTGTGTACAGAGTGCACAGCCGCCGTTCGGCGTAACGCTTTCAGGCCGGTCAGACGTCTTCCGATCCCAGCCCCACTCGCAACTCCTGCAGGCGGATGAACTGATCGACGATCTCCGTGACACCGGGGTGCTCGTCCGGCAGGAGCGCCGGCAACACCGATGGCCATTCGCTCGACTGCGCCACCTCCGCGAGGATCTGGGATCGCGCGGGTTCGGCCAACCGGCGGGCCATCGTCAGCAACACCGAACTCCTGCTGTAGGCGCGGAGCGACGTGCTCACGAGTTGCAGCGCGCGCTCCAGATCGCGTTCGGCCAGCCGTTCGAGGAAAGCCGTGCCGGCGGTCGCATGCGGTTCGACACCCAGGCTCGCCAGCACATCGAGACCATCGCCGTAACCGGCAGCGCCCATCGCCTCCGCCAGTGGCTCCACCAGCCGAAAGGCGAACACCTCGTCGTTGCCCCGGTCCCGGACGACCGCTACCGCGCGCTCGATCCGGCCCATGGCGCACAATTCTTTGATAACGGCACTGTAGGCAAGCCGGCGATCATGGGAATCCTCGATCTTTTTAGCGAACCCGAACGCCCGATCCGGAAGGCCCGCGGCACAATAGAAGTCCACCAAGCGGGTGATCGCAAAGCTGTCGGAAGGGATCTCGGCCACGCGTTCGCCGACCTGATCGACGATGCGACGTACGTCCTCCTGAGCCCCGGCAGCACGGTGGCGCCGCAGCAGCGTCGCCATCGACTCCGCCAGCTCGGCCGCCCGGTTGAGCCGCACGATCACCTGCTCGGCCAGTTTCACCTCGCCCGCATTCGCCAGCAGCCTGGCGATCTGCGGAAAGTCGTGCCGCTCCGCACCGGAGGCGAGCAAGATCCGGGCGAGCCGCTCGGCGGCAGGCACGTCGTTCGTGGCAACTACGAAATCGACAATGCTCCGGAAGGAGCTGCTGTGCCGGTAATCGTCCCCCGGGCGGCGCGCGGCGGATTCCGCCCGCGAGGCGAGGTTTTCCGCCGTGTCGATGTCCCCGAACTTCAGCACGCCCTCGGCGAGTGCCGTCAATGCAGCCGCGCGCGTCTCGGGGCCGACGCGGACTCCGGGCTGCCCGAACTTCCTCCTCAACAGTTCCATCGCCCGCTCGTATCCGTCGCGCGCAGCGACCGACTCGAGCACCAGGGACAACCCGCGCCTGCCATAAGTGGAGGTCATGGAACCGACAAGCGATTCGGCGTAGTCGATGTGACCAGCGTCCAGGGCGATCCTGATGAGCTCGTAGACCAGCTGCTCGCGACGATTCGAGTCGCCCACCCCGAACACTTTGGCGCCGGCGGCTTCGAGGTCGGCACGGGCCAGGTCTTCGAGCTCGAGCCGGGAAAGAATGCTCTGGGTGAAAGCCCCTGCCGATGCCGCAAGAGCGTACGCCGCTTCCGCATCGCGCTCCTGCAAGAGGCGGCGTGCGGCCCGCTCGACCACCTCCGCGCGAAACACCGGATCGAAGTTGTTCGACAGTTCGACGGCGCGATCGATCTCCCCTCGCTCGATCAACCGGCAGGCCACGAAGAAACGCGCGCTGAACCGGGCGTCGTCGTCGGCTATCCCATCGGCGGCAGCCAGCATCGAAGCGGGGTCGCTCGCCGGACCGGCCACCGGCAAAGTCAGCAGTGCCCGGCTTCGCCAGCTCGCATCTTCAATGGCTTCAGCCATCGCCCGTGCCCGCTCGACATCACCGCCGGCCGCGACTTCACCGATGAGACGCCGCCTGACGTACGAGTGCCGCTTTTCGTCGACGACCTCGGCCACTATCCGGTCGGCGCGATCCACCTGTCCGGCTCGCGCCAAAGCCACAGCCAGCTCCGACACCGCCTCGACCCTCCGCGCCCGCGCCGAGATGGAGCGCGCGAGTGCCACCGCACGGTCGAACTTGCCCAGCCGGGCCCACAGCGCAGGCAAGCGCGCCGGAGTCCGGGCGTTACGGGCACCGAGGTCGGCACGGTGCATGGCCAGCTTGACGAGGCTCACCACATCGACCTGAGCCGACGCGGAGACCGCTGCGTGGGCCACCGTGATCTCGGCCTGCGCCGAGGCCTCACCACCGGACACCTCCAGCAGGCGTTCTTGCCGTGCCAGGTCCGTAACGCACCCGACCAGCCGCTCGAGCTGTCCGTTCTCCTGCAGGAGCCTCGGATAGCCGAAGAGGAGGAACTGAGGCGTGGACACGGGCCAGCCTTGATCCCGGTACCGATCCGCCCAGGCAGTGATCCGATCGCGATAGCCGTGAAGAGCCTCCTCGCCGAACCTGAGTACCGCTTCGTCTTGGAGCCCTTCGTGGCCCATCAGGTAGATTTCCGGAGCCGAGCCGGGGCTGCAGCGAGCCTCCCGGCGGCTGAACACCCTGCTCCCGACGCTGTTCAAGATCGCGCGGACGCACGACTCGACCCGGTCGGAGCGGCCGGTGGGTCCGAAACGGGTGCCGTCGTCCGTTGCGGGGACGTTGCCGCCGCGGATGAGTTCGACCAGGTCGTCCCGGCTGAGCCCACCCCGGGCAGCGACCAGAAAACCCAGCGTGTCCCTGGCTTCGCGCATCTCGGCATGGAGAAGCCGGTCGAGATCGTGTTCCTTGTCCTGCCGCACCGCGGATGCCGCGGGCGAGGGTTCGAGTTCTCGGACGATCGCCGGGTCGTGGAGGGGGTGTTGCTCGTGGAGCACCGCTGGCACACCGGGACTCGACCGCCCGCTGACGATCACCCGCATGCCGTGGGCGGGCCTTCGAGGCAGCAGAGCCGCGATGCTTTCGGCCCCGCCTGCCCCTCGGTCCTCGTCCAGTCCGTCCACGACCAGGATCAGCCGTCGGCCGTTGCCTGCACTGGCTTCCGCGGCCGCGTCCAGCAGGCCCGGGAAGTCCGCGGCGCCGGCCTTCTCCGGCTCCGGGATGCCCAAGACCTCCGCCAGCTGGGGGATGACGGCGGCCAGAAAGCCCGCTCGGTTGTCGGATTCCGCGTCCCGTCCCGAGATGAAGAACGAGACCAGCTGAACCTCCGCGGGTGGAGCGAGCACGAATGACGCCATGAGAGCGGTCTTGCCGCTCCAGGCGTCGGCTCTCCACCACGCGTAGGACGGCGCGGGGTCGGGTTCCCGGCAAAACCGTTCCAGCTCCGCCAGCTCGGTTTCCCGCCCTACCAGGTGATCCGGTGCGAATTCGCGGACGGTCCCCCGATACCACGACTTGGCGATGCCGCGCGTTCCGTAGTGGAAGCCGCCCGCCACGTACCCGACCTGGACGATGTCGCCGGTGCCGCCGTCGCCCACGGAGGTCGAATTCACTACGCTTCCCGGCTCTTCTTCCGCCGGCTGGGTCATCGACGATCCTCCCTGCACCGCTGATTCTCCCAGGTCGCTGCCAGCACGTCCATTGTTACGGCACAACGCCGAAGGCCCCCTCGCCAGCGGCGAGGGGGCCTTCGGAAAACGAACGGATCAGACGACCGCCAGCGGCAGCGCCGTCGGGTGCACCGGCGCCGGCAGGTCCGACGCGCCGGTCAGGTACGTGTCCACCGCGTTGGCCACCGAACGCCCCTCCGCGATCGCCCACACCACCAGCGATGCCCCCCGGTGCGCGTCACCGCAGACGAACACCCCCGGCGTCTCCGTCTGCCAGTCCGCGCCACACGACAACGTCCCCCGGCGGGTCAACGAGAGACCCAAGCCGGAAAGCAGCGGCATCTCCTCGACGCCCTCGAAGCCGATCGCCAGCAACACCAGGTCCGCCGGGAGCGTCTCCACCTCGTCGTTCACCGGGATCACCTCACGCCGCCCGGAAACCGGGTCCTTCTGGACTCGGACCTGCTGCAGCTCCACAGCCGTCACGCGGCCCTCTTCGGAACCGACGAAACGGCGCACCGCCACCGCGAACTTGCGCTCGCCCGCCTCCTCGTGCGCCGCGTACGTGCGCAAGATGTACGGCCACGTCGGCCACGGGGACCGCGCGTCGTCCCTCGCAGAAGGCGGCATCGGGTACTGGTCGAGCTGGGTCACCGACAGCGCGCCCTGGCGCGTTGCCGTTCCGTACGAGTCCGCGCCCGTGTCGCCGCCGCCGATGATCACCACGTGCTTGCCGCGGGCGTCGATCGACGGGGGGCCGTCGCCCTCGACGTACTTGTTGGCCGGGACCAGGTGCTCCATCGCCAGGTGGATGCCCGCCAGCTCGCGGCCCGGCGTCGTCGTGTCGTCGCGGCCGCGCAGGGCGCCCACCGCCAGGACCACCGCGTCGTACTGCGCGCGCAGGTCCTCCACCGACAGGTCGACGCCGACCTCGCAACCCGTCACGAACCGGGTGCCCTCCTTGCGCAGCTGCGCCAGGCGGCGGTCGAGGACCTTCTTCTCCATCTTGAACTCGGGGATGCCGTAGCGCAGCAGCCCGCCGAGGCGGTCGTCGCGCTCGTACACGGTGACCTCGTGGCCCGCGCGGGTCAGCTGCTGCGCCGCCGCGAGGCCGGCCGGGCCGGAGCCGACGATCGCCACCCGGCGGCCACTGGACACTTCGGACACCTGCGGCTGGACGTAGCCCGCTTCCCAGGACTGGTCGGCGATCGTCTGCTCGACGCGCTTGATCGCGACCGGCCCGCCGGACAGCGGCGAGATCGACAGCACGCAGCCGGCCTCGCACGGTGCCGGGCACAGCTTCCCGGTGAACTCCGGGAAGTTGTTGGTGGCGTGCAGCCGGTCGCTCGCCGCGGCCCAGTCGCCGCGGCGGACCAGGTCGTTCCACTCCGGGATCAGGTTGCCCAGCGGGCAGCCGGAACCGCCGGAGTGGCAGAACGGGATGCCGCAGTCCATGCACCGCGACGCCTGCTTGCGCACCTGTTCGTTGCGCTCGGCCGGGTCGACGTCCGCATAGACCTCGCCCCACGAGGAAAGCCGCTCCTCGTAAGACTTCTTCGCGGGCTCTTCGCGCTCGAACTTCAGGAAACCGGTCGGGTCAGCCACGAGCGGCCCCTGTGTCCTGCGGGATACCCGCACCCAGTCGGCCCTCGCGGCCGGGGCTTCGCCAATTGTCAGCCACGAGCGGCCTCCATGATCGCCTCGTCGACGTCGCGGCCCGCGGCACGAGCCGCCTTCGCCGCGTCCAGGACCCGCTGGTAGTCGCGCGGCATCACCTTGGTGAACGCCACGGAGCGGCGCGGCCAGTCGCCGAGCAGCGAGGCCGCCACCGCGGAGCGGGTGAGATCGTAGTGCTGTTGCACGGTTTTCTTGAGCCACGCCAGGTCGTCGGCGGTCGGCCGCAGCAGGTCCACCATGTCCTGGTTGACCTTCTTCGCGTCGACGTCGAGGACGAAGGCGATGCCGCCGGACATGCCGGCCGCCAGGTTGCGCCCGGTCGGGCCGAGCACCACCGCGCGGCCGCCGGTCATGTACTCGAACGCGTGGTCGCCGACACCTTCGGCGACGACCGTGGCGCCGGAGTTGCGGACGCAGAAGCGTTCGCCGACCTGGCCGCGCAGGAAGATCTCGCCGCCGGTGGCGCCGTAGGCGATCGTGTTGCCCGCGATCGTCTGCGCCTCGGCGGCGAAGGACGCCTCCGGGTCGGGACGGACGACGACCCGGCCGCCGGAGAGACCCTTGCCGACGTAGTCGTTCGCGTCGCCGACCATGTCGAGGGTGATGCCGCGCGGCAGGAACGCGCCGAGCGACTGGCCCGCCGAGCCGGTGAGCGTGACGTGGATCGTGCCCTCGGGCAGCCCGTCCCCGCCGTAGCGGCGGGTGATCTCGGAGCCGAGCAGCGTGCCGACGGTCCGGTTGACGTTGCGCACCGGCAGCTCGATGTTGACCTGGTGCGCGTCTTCCAGCGCCGCCTCGGCGAGCTGGATCAGCGTGCGGTCCAGGGCGTGCTCGAGACCGTGGTCCTGGCCGCGGGTGCGCCGCTTGGCGCCGCCGTACGGCGTCTCGGTGGGCATCTCGAAGATCGGCGCCAGGTCCAGACCGGACGCCTTCCAGTGGTCGACGGCCTCGTCGGTGTCCAGCAGCTCGGCGTGGCCGATGGCCTCGTCGAGCGTGCGGAAGCCCAGCGCCGCCAGGGTTTCCCGGACTTCTTCGGCGACGAACTTGAAGAAGTTGACCACGTGCTCGACCTGGCCGGTGTAGCGCTTGCGCAGCTCGGGGCTCTGCGTGGCGACGCCGACCGGGCAGGTGTCGAGGTGGCAGACGCGCATCATGATGCAGCCCGCGACGACGAGGGGGGCCGTCGCGAAGCCGTACTCCTCGGCGCCGAGCAGCGCCGCGATGACGACGTCGCGCCCGGTCTTCATGGCGCCGTCCACCTGCACGGTGATCCGGTCGCGCAACCCGTTGAGCAGCAACGTCTGCTGGGTCTCGGCGAGGCCGATCTCCCACGGCGTGCCCGCGTGCTTGAGCGAGTTCATCGGGGACGCGCCGGTGCCGCCGTCGTGGCCCGAGATGAGCACGACGTCCGCGTGCGCCTTGGACACGCCCGCCGCGACCGTGCCGACACCCAAAGAGGACACCAGCTTCACGTGGATGCGGGCGTGCTCGTTGGCGTTCTTGAGGTCGTGGATCAGCTGGGCCAGGTCTTCGATGGAGTAGATGTCGTGGTGTGGCGGCGGGGAGATCAGGCCGACGCCCGGCGTGGAGTGCCGGGTCCGCGCGATCCATGGGTACACCTTGTTCGGCGGCAGCTGACCGCCTTCGCCGGGCTTCGCGCCCTGCGCCATCTTGATCTGGATGTCGTCGGCGTTGACCAGGTACTCGCTGGTGACACCGAACCGGCCGGAAGCGACCTGCTTGATCGCGCTGCGGCGCTCGGGGTCGTAGAGCCGCTCGGGGTCCTCGCCGCCCTCACCGGTGTTGGACCGGCCGCCGATGCGGTTCATCGCGATGGCGAGGGTTTCGTGCGCCTCGGCGGAAATCGAGCCGTACGACATCGCGCCGGTGTTGAAGCGCTTGAAGATCGCCTCGGCCGGCTCGACCTCGTCGAGCGGCACCGGCTCGCGCACGCCGTCCTTGAAGGAGAACAGCCCGCGCAGCGTGCCACCCTCGCGGTAGAGGCGGTGCACCTCGTCGGTGTACTTGCGGTAGACCTCGTCGCGGCCGGTCTTGGACGCGTGCTGCAGCAGGAACACCGTCTCCGGCGTGAACAGGTGCAGCTCGCCCTCGCGGCGGTAGGCGTACTCGCCGCCCGTCTCGAGTCCACGGTGGACGCGGTCGGTCGGGTTCTCCGGGTACGCACGGCGATGCCGCGTCGCGACCTCTTCGGCGAGCACCTCCAGGCCGACGCCGCCGAGCTTCGACGACGTCCCGGTGAAGTACTCGTCGAGCAGGTCCTGGCTCAGTCCGAGCGATTCGAAGACCTGGGCGGCGGTGTACGCGCCGACCGTGGAGATGCCCATCTTGGACATGATCTTCAGGACGCCCTTGACCAGCGCCTGCACGTAGTTGCGGACCGCCTTCGCCGGCTCGATGCCGGTGACCGCGCCCTGCCCGATCATGTCCTCGATGGTCTCGAAGGCCAGGTAGGGGTTGACCGCGGCGGCGCCGTAGCCGAGCAGCAGCGCGATGTGGTGCACCTCGCGCGCGTCGCCGGACTCGACGACCAGCGCGACGCGCAGGCGTTCCTTGGTGCGGACCAGGTGGTGGTGCACCGCGGAGACCAGCAGCAGCGACGGGATCGGCGCCATCCGGTGGTCGGAGTCGCGATCGGACAGCACGAGCGTGCGCGCGCCGGCGGCGATGGCCTCGGACGCCTCACGGCGGACGCGCTCGATCGCGCTCGCCAGCGCCTCGGCGCCACCGTCCACTTCGTACAGTCCGGAAAGGACACTGCAGGCGAACCCGGGGAGGTCACCGTCGTCGTTGATGTGGATGAGCTTGGCGAGCTCGTCGTTGTCGATGACCGGGTACGGCAGCTTCAGATGACGACAGGAGGCCGGGCCCGGGGCCAGGAGGTTGCGCTCCGGGCCCATGATCCGCGCCATGCAGGTGACCAGCTCTTCGCGGATCGCGTCCAGCGGCGGGTTCGTCACCTGGGCGAAGTTCTGCTTGAAGTAGTCGTAGAGCAGGCGAGATCGCTGCGACAGCACCGCGGGCGGGGTGTCGGAACCCATCGAGCCGATCGGCTCGCTGCCCTTCTCGGCCATCGGCGCGAGCAGGATCTTGAGCTCTTCTTCGGTGTAGCCGAAGGAAAGCTGACGGCGCAGCACCGAGTCGTGGCTCTGCACGACGTGGTCGCGGTCGGGCAGCTCGGCGATCTGGAGCAGGCCCGCGTGCAGCCACGAGTCGTAGGGCAGTTCGGCGGCCAGCGCGGACTTGACCTCTTCGTCGTCCACGATCCGGCCGGCCTCGGTGTCGACCAGGAACATCTTGCCGGGCTTGAGCCTGCCCTTGGCGACGACGTCCTTCGGCGCGACGTCCAGGACACCGGCCTCGCTGGCCAGCACGACGCGGTCGTCGGCCGTGCGCCACCAGCGCGCCGGGCGCAGGCCGTTGCGGTCCAGCACCGCGCCGACCAGGCTGCCGTCGGTGAAGGTGACGCAGGCCGGGCCGTCCCACGGTTCCATCAGGCTCGCGTGGAACTGGTAGAAAGCGCGGCGCTCGGGCTTCATGGTGGCGTGGTTCTCCCACGCCTCCGGGATCATCATCAGCACCGCGTGCGGCAGCGACCGGCCGCCCAGGTGCAGCAGTTCCAGGACCTCGTCGAAGGACGCCGAGTCCGAGGCGTCCGGCGAGCAGATCGGGAACAGCCGCGAAAGGTCGCCCTCGATGACGTCGGATTCCAGCAGCGCTTCGCGGGCCCGCATGCGGTTGCGGTTGCCGCGGATGGTGTTGATCTCGCCGTTGTGGGCCACGAACCGGAACGGGTGCGCCAGCGGCCACGACGGGAAGGTGTTGGTGGAGAAGCGGGAGTGCACCAGCGCGATGGCGCTTTCCAACCGCTCGTCACGCAGGTCGGCGAAGAACGCGGGCAGCTGCTCCGGCGTCACCATGCCCTTGTAGACGATCGTCCGCGAGGACAGCGACGGGAAGTAGGTGCCGCAGCCGGCGTTCGCGCTTTCGTGCTCGACGCGCTTGCGCAGGCAGAAGGCGAGCCGGTCCAGGTCCAGACCGGACTTTCCGTCGGCACTGACGAAAAGCATGGCGAAGTGCGGCATCACCGAGCGGGCGGTCGGGCCGATGTCGGCGCGGTCGGCGTCGACCGGGACCTCGCGCCAGCCGAGGACCTCCAGGCCCTCTTCGACGGCGACGCGTTCGGCCAGCTCGACGGCCTTGCGGCGCTGCTCGGCGTCCTGCGGCAGGAAGGCGATGCCGGCGGCGTAGGTGTGGTGGCCTTGTTCGTCGGGTACGGGCAGCTCGAAACCGGCTTCGGCGCGCAGCAGCGCGTCGGGCAGCTGCAGCAGGATGCCGGCGCCGTCGCCGCTGGTGGGCTCGGCGCCCGCGGCGCCGCGGTGGTCGAGGTTCGTCAGCGCGGCCAGGCCGTCGGTGACGATGCCGTGGGAACGGCGTCCGCGGATGTCGGCCACCATGGCCACACCGCAGGAGTCCTGCTCGGTCTCCGGGTCGTACAGACCCTGCTTGCCGGGCATGGCGGAGAAGATCAACGGGACCTCCTTCGTCGTCTTGTCGTGCGGGGCCGGGCTACCGGCCGGGGGAGCGCACGGGACGACGATGGCCCGCTTCGTTAGCGCGACTTTAACACCTGGGAAACATGGCAGCAGCATCTCAGAGCGCCCCGGACGGCGTCGGACGGTAACGATCTGGCTGCGCGGAACGACGTAGTTCCTGATAAGCTTCCAGTAGTTCGTTCGGCTAAGTATACGGCCCGGAAACTCCCGTCAAGTCTAACGTGACGTGATCGGTGCACTGTGTCCGCGGTCACTAGAACGTGTTACATTTCGCCGCATGATCCTCGATCGGTTCAAGCTCACCGACCAGGTCGCGGTGGTCACCGGCGCCGGACGCGGAATCGGCGCGGCCACCGCGGTGGCCCTCGCCGAAGCGGGCGCCGACGTGGTCATCGCGTCCCGCACCGAGTCCCAGCTCGACGAGGTCGCCGCGCGGGTTTCGGCGGCAGGCCGCCGCGCGGTCGGAGTACCGGTGGACCTGTCCTCACCGGACGCCGCGGCCGCACTGGCCGAGACGGCGGTGTCCGAGTTCGGCCGCCTCGACCTGGTGGTCAACAACGTCGGCGGCACGTACCCGCGCCCGTTGCTGGAGTCGACGGTGGAGTTCATGGAGGAGGCGTTCCGCTTCAACGTCGCGACGGCCCACGCGCTGACCGTGGCGGCGGCGCCTCACCTGGTCAAGGCGGGCGGCTCGGTGGTCAACATCTCGTCGGTGATGGGCCGCGTCGCGGGCCGCGGGTTCGCGGCGTACGGAACGGCGAAGGCGGCCCTGGCGCACTACACGCGCCTGGCGGCGGCGGACCTGGCGCCGAAGGCGCGGGTGAACGCGATCTCGGTGGGTTCGGTGGCGACCTCGGCACTGGAGATCGTGGTCGGCAACCCGGAGCTGAAGGACAAGATGGAGTCCGCGACACCGCTGCGCAAGATCGGCGAAGCGGAGGACATCGCGGCGACGGTGGTGTTCCTGGCGTCCCGGGCGGGCGGGTACATCACCGGCAAGATCCTCGAGGTCGACGGCGGGTTGCAGGTGCCGAACCTGGAACTGGGCCTGCCCGACCTCGGCTGAGCCCGCCCGAAACTGTCGGTGCCTCCCGATAGCGTGGAAACCGGGGGCGGCGCCCCAGCCCCGCACACGACGAAGGCCGCCACCGGCATCCCGGCGACGGCCTTCGGAAAGCCGCTCAGCTCTCGTCGGTCTTCTTCGGCTCCTCGGCCGATGCCTCCGCGGAAGCCGGCTTCTCGGCGGCCGGAGCTGCCACCTTCGCGTGCTCCCCGCCGGACGCCGACTCCGGCTCACCAGCGGCCGCCGACTCCGGCTCCGCCTGCTCGGCGACGGGAGCCTCGGCCACGCCCGCCTCCGCAGGCGAGTCCGAAGCCGGCTCGGCGTCCTTGCTCACCAGCGTCTCCGGCGCCTCCCGCGGCCCCCGCTTCGCGGCGACCACGAAGTACGCCATCGCCCCCAGGAACAGCAGGATCGACGTCCACACGTTCACCCGCAGCCCGAGGATGTGGTTCGCGGTGTCGGTCCGCATCATCTCGATCCAGCCGCGGCCCACCGTGTACCCGGCCACGTACAGCGCGAACGCCCGGCCGTGGCCCAGCTTGAAGCGCCGGTCCGCCCACACCACCAGCAGCGCGACCAGCAGGTTCCAGATCAGCTCGTACAGGAACGTCGGGTGGACCGGGCTGACGTCCAGCGGAATGTGCCCGGTCGCGACACCGTTCAGCAGGTTGTTCGGGTCGTCGACGTTGAAGCGCTGGTAGACCTCCAGGCCCCACGGCAGGTCCGTGTGCGCGCCGTAGAGCTCCTGGTTGAAGTAGTTGCCGATGCGGCCGATCGCCTGCGCGACGACGATGCCCGGCGCGACCGCGTCCGCCATCGCCGGCAGCGGGATGCCCTTGCGGCGGCAGGCGATGAGCGCGCCCACCGCGCCGAGGGCGATCGCGCCCCAGATGCCCAGGCCGCCGTCCCAGATCGCGAACGCGTTCCACGGGTTGCGGCCCTCGGTGAAGTACAGCTCCGGGTCGGTGATCACGTGGTACAACCGGCCGCCGACCAGGCCGAACGGCACCGCGAACACCGCGATGTCGATCACCGTGCCCTTGGTGCCGCCGCGGGCGATCCAGCGTCGCTCGCCCCACCAGATCGCCACGACGATGCCGGCGATGATGCACAGGGCGTACGCGCGGAGCGGGATCGGTCCCAGGTGCCAGACACCGCGGTCGGGGCTCGGGATCGTCGCGAGGTAGGCGCTCATCACGCGGCCACCGTAGCGCTAAGGCGCCGGAGCATCCAAGGCGGCCAGGTAGCCCGCCACCAGCGCGTGCGCGACCTGGGTGACGGCTTGGTCACGCGGCAGGAACCGCTCGTCGTGCAGGCTCGGCACGCCGGCCGTGTCGCCGAGGCCGACGAACATCATCAGCCCGCGGGTCTCGCCGCCGCAGTAGTGGGCGAAGTCGTCCGCGCCGAACGAACGGAACGCCTCGTCGACCACGAACCCCGCGTGCCGCAGCCAGCGCTGGGCTCCCGAGGCCAGCGCGGCGTCGTTGTCCAGGACCGGCTCGCACGGGCTGATCTCCAGCTCGGCCGTGCAGCCGTGCGCCCGGGCGGTGCCGTGCACGATGTCGGCCAGGGTCTCCAGGGCGCGTTCGCGGTCCTTCGCGCGCATCAGGCGCAGCGAGCCGAACGCGCTCGCGCTGTTCGGGACGACGTTGGCCGCCGCGCCGCCCTGGATGCGGCCGATCGAGCAGACCGCGCCGAACACCGGGTCGATCCGGCGGGACGCGAGCTGCTGCAGGCTCACCACCAGCTGCGACAGCGCCAGGATCGGGTCGCGCAGCAGCTGCGGGTAGCCGGCGTGGCCGCCCTGGCCGTGCATGGTGACCTCGAACTCGTCGGTCGAGGCGTTCACCGGTCCCGGCACCGCCGAGACGACGCCGTGCGCGATCCGCGGCTGCACGTGCGCGCCGATCACCGTGTCCACCCCGTGCGCGGCCAGCACCCCGGACTCGACGACGTCGAGCGCGCCGGGCGGCGACGTCTCCTCCCGCGGCTGCAGCAGCGCCAGGATCGGCCGGGGCACGCCCACGCGGACCGCCGCGCGGCCGACCGCGACCAGCGCGGCGAGGTGGACGTCGTGGCCGCACGCGTGCATGAACTCGTTCCCGGACGCCCAGGGCACGCCGGTGCCCTCCAGCACCGGCAGCGCGTCGAGCTCGGCCCGCAGCGCCACGGCCGGGCCTTCGCCGCCGGGCAGCGGGATCGCGCGGCCGGTCTTGGCGACGCGGGTGCCCTCGCCCGCGCCGAGCGCGCCGGCCACCAGCCGGGCGGTGTCCTCCTCGTCGCCGGAGCCGCGGGGGTCGGCGTGCACGGCGTGCCGGAGCTCGACGGCGGCGGGCAGTTCGGCGGCGATCGCCTGCGTCCACCGGGTCCACAGATCACTCACACGGGCTCCAAGCGGTAGATCCTCTTCGCGTTCTCGTGTCCCACCAAAGCACACAGCCGGACGGCGTCCTTTTCGGACATCGCGTCGGCGTCGAGCGCGGCGCGCACGAAGTCCGACAGGCCCTGCCGGAACAGGGCCGTGCCCAGGTGGTACAGCTCGGCCAGGCCGAAGGCGTCGGTGGAGAAGAGCACCTTCCCGAACGGCGCGAGCTCCAGCAGCTCGGCCAGCACGGCCGGCGCCCGGAACCCCGCGTTGTGCGTGATGAGCCCGGCGTCGACGAACACGTGCTCGAAAACCTGCGCCAGATACGCGGCGTGGCGGTGGAACGGGTAGTTGTGCAGCAGCAGGATGGGCACACCGCGGCCGCGCGTGGCCCGCAGCAGCGGCGTGAGCAGCAGCGGGTCGCACCGGTGCAGGTCGACGTCGGCGTCGCCGTAGCCGACGTGGAACTGCACCGGCAGGCCCAGGTCGAGGCCGGTGAAGACGAGGTGGCGGTGCAGCACCTCGTCGGCCAGCCGCCCGCCGCCCGCGGCCAGCCAGCGCCCGGCCGCGGCTTCGACCTCCGACGGCGACGGCGGCGAACCCGCCAGCCCGAGCCCGACCCGGTAGGCGGCGATCGACTTGAGCCCGACGGCCTTTTCCGCGCGTTTCCCCAGCTCGTCGGCGAAGGCGGCGGCGAACCCGGTCGCGGTGGCTCCCCCGATCACCGCCTCCGCCACCTGTTCCAGCCGGACGACGTCGTGCGCGCGGGCGCCCGCCAGCCCGGCGAACCCGGCGGTCGTGGTCAGCGCGTCCGGCAGGAACCCGCCGTCCAGCAGGAAGTCGGTCGTGCCGGTGGCCCGCAGGAACCGCCGGGCCACCTCGGCCGCGCCCAGTTCGGCGCGGCGCCGCAGGTAGGCCTCGGCCGGGGCGTGCTTCGGCAGGTCGAGCACGGGCGCGCAGCGGGCGCGCACGGCCAGCCCGATCAGCGACTCGAACAGGCTCGTGCCCAGCGGCGAGGGCGCGTCGGCCTCGGTCAGCATCGCCTCGAAGTCCCCGCGGGTGACGTCACGGGTCACCACGCCGTGGCAGTGGTGGTCCACCAGCGGCAGGTCCGCGACGAACGGGAGCAACCCGGTCATGCGCCTCCGTCCACACTCGTCAGCCTCTCCCCCACCCTACGAGCGAACCCGGGCGCGGACAGGACGGCGAGCACCGCGAGCACCAGCACCGCCGCGGCCACCACCGGGAACCACCGCGCCGGCCCCTCGGCCGGGTACGGCACCACGTTGACGTACACGGTGTACCCGAGCACGGCAAGCGCGCCGATCGGGAACACGAGGTGCCAGGCCGGCACGCGCAGCCGGCGCTTGACGAACAGCAGCAGGATCGCGCCGATGGTGGTGAGCAGGTAGATGACCAGCAGGATGAGCGTGCCGATCGAACCCGACCAGGCGAACGTGTCCGACGCGGTCGCGCCGAAGAACACCGCGCACACCACGATGACCAGCGCCGCCGCGGCGGTCACGGCGCTCACCGCGGCCACCGGCGTCCCGCGCGAGGACGTCCGGCCGAGGCCGCCGCCCGCGTCGCGGCCCAGCGCGTAGAGCAGCCGCGAACCGCCGACGACGCAGGCCAGGCAGCAGCCGAACGCGCTGATCGCCGCGCCCACGCTGATCACGTCGCCGACCCAGGCGCCCGCGTACCGGCTGCCGAGGTCGCCGAGCAGGGACGGCGAGTCGTGGAACGCGCCCGCGTCGCCGCCGAACGCCATCATCTCCACGGCCGTCACCACCACGAAGTAGAGGCCGCCGAAGACCGCCGTGCCGAGGATCGCGCGCGGGATGTTGCGCTTCGGGTCGCGGGTTTCCTCGCCGAGCGTCGCGGCGGCTTCGAACCCGGCGAACGACAGGAACCCGAACACCGCGCCGAGGAACACCCCGGACAGCCCGGTCTCCGGGACGAAGACCGACATCGTGAACCGCGCGCCGCCGGGGGCGTTCCCGGCAACCAGCCGGACGAGGATCACCGCGGTGACCAGCAGGATCACCGCGATGGTCGCCCCTTCGACGGCGAGCAGCGTGCTCGTGCCGCGGCGCGCGGGCAGCACGGCCAGCAGCCACGCCCCGGCCAGCGCGACGGCGGTCAGCACGAACGGGCCCCAGGACGGCGGATCCGGCCAGATCCCGGTCTGGGTCAGGAAAGCCGTGCCCAGTGTCCCCGCGGCCGAGCTCGTGACGACGGCGTAGAACGTGTACGTCCCGAGGAGCCCGATGCCGGAGACGACGCCCGCGCGCGGGCCGAGCGTGGCGCCGACGAAGGCGTACACCGAACCGGCGTGCTGGTAGTACCGGCAGAGCTTGACGAAGCCGTACGCGACCAGCAGGACGCCGACCGCGGAGAGCAGGAAGGCGAGCGGCACGGCGCGCCCGGCGGCGGCCGCGGTCTGCTGGGGGTTGATGTTGGCGGCCATGCTCGGAGCCATCAACGCCACGGACAGGCCGACGGCCTGCCAGACCGACAGCGTCCGGCGCAACCCTGGACGGGTTTCGAGGGTGTCTGACACGATCTTCACCTCTTTCCCAGGCGAGAAAACTCAGTGAACATCGACGGGGGCAGGATGAGCCAGCTCGATCGGGCAGAACTCGCGCAACAAGGCGCACTCCGGGCCGACGCCCTGCGCGCCGCCGGCGTGGAGCTCGTCGCGTTGACCTTCGTGGACAACAGCGGCATCGCGCGGGTGAAGGCGGTTCCGGTGGACCGGCTGTGGTCCGCCGCGGCCTGGGGCGTGGGCGCGTCGAACTCGTTCGACTTCTTCCTGGCCACCGACGACATCGCGGGCGGCACGCATTCGCGCGGCCCGGTCGGCGACCTGCGGCTGCACCCGGACCTCGACGCGCTCGTGCCACTGGCCGCGCAGCCGGGCTGGGCGTGGGCGCCGGCCTGGCGGTACGACCAGGAAGGCGAGCCGCACCCGCAGGACGCGCGGGCGCTGGCCGCCGCCGCGACGGCCCGGCTCGCGGACCTGGGCTACAACGCCCGGACGGCGTTCGAGATCGAGTGGGTCGTCACGGCGGCCGACGCGCCGGACGACCCGCGCTCGGCCACCGCGGGTCCCGCCTACGGCTTCGCGCGGCTTTCGTCGCAGGCGGGCTACCTGCGCAAGCTGGTGTCCACGTTGGCCGCCCAGGGTGTCGCGGTGGAACAGATCCACCCGGAGTACGCGGCAGGGCAGTTCGAGGTCTCGGTCGCGGCGGGCGACCCGGTGCGCGCGGCGGACGTCGCGGTCCTGACCCGCGAAACCATCCGGACGGTGAGCGAGCAGTACGGGCTGCGGGCGTCGTTCACACCGAAGTTCGCCCCGGACGGCGTCGGCAACGGCGGCCACGTCCACCTGAGCATCTGGGACGGCGACCGCAACCTGTGCGCCGGCGGCGACCGGCGGTTCGGGCTCACGGAGACGGCGGAGGCGTTCGGCGCCGGCCTGCTCTCCCGGCTGCCGGCGCTGCTGGCGATCGGCGCGCCTTCGGTGGTCAGCTACCTGCGGCTCGAACCGCACCACTGGGCCGGGGTGTTCCGCGTGTGGGGCCTGGAAAACCGCGAGGCGCCGCTGCGGCTGGTCCAGGGCCCGGCCGGGCAGCGCGACCGGGCGGCGAACTTCGAGGTCAAGTGCTTCGACCTGACGGCGAACCCGTACCTGGTGGTGGCCGCCCTGATCTTCGCGGGCCTGGCCGGGGTCGAGGCCGGGGAGAGCCTGCCGGAGCCGGTCGACGTCGACCCCGGAACGCTGCCCGCCGCCGAACGGCTGCCGACCTCGCTGGCCGAAGCGGTGACGGCGTTCGAAGCCGACCAGGCGTTGACGTCGGCGTTCGGCCCGGAGCTGGCCACGACGCTGGTGGACGTCCGCCGCGGCGAGCTCGACCGGCTCGGCGCCCTGCCGCCGGACGAGCTGTGCGCCCTGGTGCGGTACCTACATTGACCTGAGCGCCTTGGCGACCTCGCTGCGCAGCTGCGGGAGCTTGGCGTAGAGCTTGTCGCCCGGGCATTCGGTGTTGTAGTAGTCGCGGTGGCCCTTGATCTCCTCGACCGGGATGCCGTACTGGCGGCAGATGTAGGCGCAGAAGACCACGAGCGAGGCGAACTGCGCCTCGGGCGGCTCGACGCTGGTGTAGAGGCCTTCGTTCTCGATGCCGATGGCGTTGGTGTTCTGCCCCGGGCAGTGCGCGCCCTGGATCATCGTGGTGCGCCCGCGCAGCGCGTCGAGGCTGCCGTGGCGCCCTTCGAGCCGGTACCCGCCGCGGCTGACGGTGAAGTGCTGGCCGGTGTCGGCCCAGCCGTTGTTGTCGATGTGGTCGTGCTGGTCGTCCCGCGCGACCTGGAAGGCGTGGGCCAGGGAGTAGTCGGTGCTGTTCGCGCTGGCGATGTGGTGGACGAGGATCCGGTTCGCCGGGTGGTCGAGCGTGGTGAGCGCGTCGGCGGGCGGCCGGGCACCCCACTCGGCACAGCTGTAGATCCGCGGCTCGGTGCCCGCGGCTCGGGCCGCCCCGGGAAGGACCAGGCCGGCGGCCCCGGCGACGGCGAGGCCGGCGGCACCGCGGAGGAAGCTGCGCCGCGGGAGGTGTGCGATGTCCATGGCGCGGACTCTCCCGCGGCGGCGTACAGCTTTCGTACAAAAGGCGTCACCAGGCCAGCGAAAACCGCACCGGCAGCGCCGCCAGGCCGCGGAACAGCGGCGACGGCCGCCACTCGAGCTCCTCGGCCGGCACCGCCAGCACGACGTCCGGGAGCCGGTCGAGCAGCACTTCGATCGCCGCCTCGGCGATCACCTTGGCGATCTCCTGGGCCGCGTACGGGCACCGGTGGTCGCCGTGGCTGAACGACATGTACGCCTGGTTGCCGGTCGACGCCTGCGGGACCGGCCGGACGAGCGGGTCCTGGTTGGCCGCGGCGAGCCCGAGGATGAGCAGGTCGCCCTTGCGGATCTGCCTGCCGCCGAGCCGGAGGTCGTGGGCGGCGAACCGGCCCGGGAAGTTCTGGGTGGGCGTGTCCTCCCAGAGCACCTCGTTGAGCGCCTGGCCGACGCTGCGGCGGCCGCCGGACAGCGTCATCGCGAAGCGGTCGTCGGTGAGCATCAGCCGCAGGGTGTTGCCGATCCAGTAGGCGGTCGGCAGCTGCCCGGCGTTCATCAGGTGCAGCAGGTCCTCGGTGATCTCCTCGTCGGCGAGCGCGGCCGGGTGGGCCAGCAGCCGCGAGGTGACGTCGGGCCCGGGGTCGCGGCGTTTGGTCTCGACCAGCAGCCGCACCCTGTCCCGGACGCGCCCGTACGCCTCGTTCGCGCCTTCGCCGGCGGCGTGCGTCCGGTAGACGTCGTTGACCAGTTCGGTGGTCTCCGCCTCCGGCACGCCGATCATCCGGGCGACGACGGGCAGCGGCACCCCGTCGGCGTACTGGGTGATCAGGTCGGCCTCGCCGCTCCCGGCGAAGGCGTCGATGAGCTGGTCGGCCACCTGCTGGGCCCGCGCGCCCAGGTCGAACTGGTCGACGGCGCCGAGCGCTTCGTCGAGCGCCTCGGCCCGCCGCCGGTGCTCGGCGCCCTCGGCGAACATCATCGTGGGCTGGTAGCCGAGCAGCGGCAGCAACGGCCAGTCGGGCGGGACGCGGTCCCAGGCGTTCCAGCGCCGCGAGTCCCGCCCGAAGGCCTCCGGGTTGCTCACGACGTGCTGCAGTTCGCGGTAGCCCAGCACCAGCCACGCCGGCACGTCCCCGTCGAGCAGGACCGGGGCCACCGGCCCGTGCGCGCGCCGCATCTCCGCGTAGAGATCCGCGGACTTCTGCTGGAACTGCGGCCCGGACAAGCGCGTGGCGACGACGGGCTGAGGAGTGGTCATGAAGCGGTCTCCCGGGCGGAGGACAGGGCGAAGAGGTGGTGGACGAGGGTGAGCAGCACGGTCTTGCTGGAGTCGCGGCGGCGGGCGTCGCAGTCGATCAGCGGCACCTCGGCGGACAGGTCGAGCGCCTTGCGCACCTGGTCGAGGGAGTGCTTCGGCTCGCCGAAGTTGTTGCGCGCCACGATGAACGGCGTCCCGTGGTGCTCGAGGCGGTCGATGGAGTACCAGGAATCGGCCAGCCGGTCGGTGTCCACCAGCACGACCGCGCCCAGGGTGCCGGCGAACAGGCGGTCCCAGAGGAACCAGAACCGTTCCTGGCCCGGGGCGCCGAACAGGTACAGCACCATGTGCTCGTTCAGGCTGATCCGCCCGAAGTCGAACGCGACCGTGGTGGTGGTCTTGCCGTGCGAGGCGCCGACGTCGATCCCGACGCCCGCCTGCGTCATGGTTTCCTCCGTGCTCAGCGGGCGGATTTCGCTGACCGAACGCACCATGGTCGTCTTGCCGACCCCGAACCCGCCGACGATCACGATCTTCAGCCCGTCCCTGGCGGTGCTCGGCAGCGGGGTCCGGACGTCCTGCTCAGAGCTTCTTGAGTCCAACGAGTACCTGCTTCAGGGTTTCGAGGTCGGGCAGATCGGTGTCGACGGGAGCCGAGGACGGGTGGCGGGCGGTCACCCGGCCGGTGTCGAGCAGGTCGCACAGGAGGATCTTCACGACGCTCACCGGCAGGCCCAGCTCCGAGGCGACCTCGACCATCGCCGTCGGGTGCCGGCACAGGTGCAGGATCTTGACGTGCTCGGACTGCATGCCCGGGACCGGATCGCCTTCGCTCACGATCAGCGTCACCAGGTCCAGCGCGCTCTCGTTCGCGCGGCTGCGCCCGCCGGTGACCGTGTACAACCGGTCCGGGTCCTCGCGGTGGAGGTGTTCCCGGCTCATCTCATCCGGCCCCGGTGTGCTGGGGGCGGGGCGGCGCGGTGAGGTACTCGCCGAGCTGCTCGACCAGCTCGTTCATGTTGTGGCCGACGAGGCCCACGTCCGCCTCGTCGTCGGCGATCACGGCGAGGTGCGCGCCGGCGCCGGCTTCCACGATGAACAGCATCCCGCCGTGGAACTCCGTCATGGACTGGCGCACGCCGCCGGTGCCGTCGCCGAATTCGATCGACGTGCCGTAGGCCAGGCTCTGGATGCCCGAGGCGATGGCGGCCAGCTGGTCGGCCTGGTCGATCGTGAGCCCGCGGGTGTGGCAGAGCTTGAGGCCGTCCTTGGACAGCACCAGGGCGTGCCGCGTGCCCGGCGTCTTGCCCAGGAGGTTCTCCAGCAGCCAGTCGAGGTCGTGGTCCGTGGTGTTCATCGGCGGTCCTCCGAGGGAGCAGAAGGGCGGGTTCCCCGGCCGGCCGCGTGGAACGCGCTGAACTTCGCCCCGGCGTCGGCCCGCGCCGGGGCGGGACTCGCCGCCGGTGCCGGGACGGGCTTGGGCGCGGCCGCCAGCGTCTGCCCGCGCCGCCGCTGCGGCAGCCCGGACAGTTCACTCTCCACTTCGGACTCGGCGGGCGGGACGGGCGCGGCGGGCACCTTGGCGGGCGCGGTGCGCACCTCCGCCGGGCTCGGCGTGGCCGGCGGGGCGTCCGGTTCGGGCTGGGAGATCAGGGTGCGCGGGATCATCACCACCACGCCGGTGCCGCCCCGCGCGGACGGCCGGAAGTGCACGGTCAGCCCGTGTTTGCGCGCCAGGCACCCCACCACCGCCAGCCCCAGCCGGGTCCCGGAGAGCGTGGTGAGGTCCAGCGGCTCGGCGGACACCGCCCGCACGGCACGCTCCAGCGCGGCGGCGCTCATGACGAGGCCGCTGTCCTCGATCGTGACGACGACACCCGCGTGCACCTCCTCCACGTAGACGTGCACGTCCTCCGACGGCGGGGAGAAGCTGGTGGCGTTGTCCATCAGTTCGGCCAGGGCGTGCATGACCCCTTCGGCGGCGTACCCGGCGACCGCGACGGTGCTGGTCGAGTGCGTCCGCACGCGCTGGTAGGCGCTGATGCGCCCCATCGCCCCGCGCAGGATGCTCTCCATCACGATCGGCTTGGTCCAGCGCCGGCCGGACCGGGCCCCGGTCAGCACCGCGATGCTGTCGGCCAGGCGCCCCGCCTGCGCGGTGCTGTGGTCCAGTTCGAGCAGGTCGCCGAGGACGTTTTCGTCGTACCGGCCTTCCATTTCGCGCAGGTCGGCCAGCATGCTGGTGGCCAGCGCCTGCACGCGGCCGGCGGCGTTGGCGCAGGCCGCCATCGTGGCCGCGCGCATGCGCTCGCCCCGGCCGATCTCCCGCGCGACCGTCTCGAGCAGCCGCCGGTGCGCGCCGCCGACGGACGCCGGCACTTCGGCGAGCGCGGTGTCCGCCGACGCTCCGTCGCGCACGCGCCGGACCACCGCGGGCAGCGTCTCGTCGGCGAGCCGGGCGGCCTCCGCGTCCACCACCGCGATCCGGTCACGGAAGTGGCGTGCCAGCTGCGCGCAGTACGCGAGGCCCGTGACGGCCGCGCACACCACCGCGGCGGCCACCGCGCCGGACCAGGCCACGACCGTCCGGTCCGCCGCGGAGACACCGGCCGCCAGCCACCAGCAGGCGCCGCCGGTGAGGACGATCGCGACCGGCAGGACGAACAGGGCTCGACCCATCGGCGGGCGCGCTGCCCGACCGGGGGCGGGTAACTGCACTGACATCGATGAGGTCCTCGTGGGCGGTCGGAAACAGGGACTTCAGGTGCTCGCCACGCAGCGGAACCCGATATCGGGCAGTGCACGGGAACCGCGCACGGGTTTGCCCGGCATTCACTGAAGGGGTTCGCCTGCGAACGGCCGTGGAGCGGCGAGCAAGACCTTAGCGCCGATCTTTCCCGTCCGTAAGAGTCAATCTTCGGCGGCGTATTCTTTCCCGGTCGGGGACGTTTCCGGGAAGTCAATTCCCAACGAATTGGCCCGAATGCCGAGGAAACCGGCGAAGAATTGGCATTCGGCGTAATCGCGGGGCCGGGGATTTCCGCCCGCGGTCACCGTCTCGGGCGCGCTGCCGCAGCGCCGGAGGTGTCCCCGGCGCTCGTCCGGCCGCGCGATTTGCGGGAGGTACCCCACGTCCTGCTCGATGGACGAACGGGCGCGCTCCGGGTCAGGCGGTCGCGACCGCCCGGCGCACACCGTCGGCCAGCTCGGCCGACAGGGCACGCACCCCGGCCGTCCCCTCGGCCGCCGCGGTGACCAGCGCCGAACCCACGATCACCGCGTCCGCGAACGAGGCCACCTCGGCCGCCTGGTCGCCCGAGCGCACGCCCAGGCCCACGCCGATCGGCAGGGAAGTGTGCGCTCGTGTGCGGCGGACCAGCTCCTCGGCCCCCGCGCCGACCTGGTCGCGCGCGCCCGTCACGCCCATCACCGCGGTCGCGTAGATGAAGCCGGACGACGCGGCCGCCGTCAGGGCGAGCCGCTCCTCCGAAGACGAGGGCGCCACCAGGAACGTCCGGTCCAGGTCGTGCTCTTCGGACGCCTTCAGCCACGCGCCGGCCTCGTCCGGGATCAGGTCCGGGGTGATCAGGCCGAGCCCGCCCGCCGCGGCGAGGTCGCGCGCGAAGCGGTCCACGCCGTAGCGGTTCACCGGGTTCCAGTACGTCATCACGACCGCGCGGCCGCCCCGCGAAGCCACCGACTCCACCACCTCGAACACGTGCTTGAGGCGGAAGCCGTTGTCCAGCGCCGTCACCGAGGCCGCCTGGATCGTCGGGCCGTCCATCACCGGGTCCGAATACGGGACGCCGACCTCGATCAGGTCCGCTCCCCCGTCGACGCAGGCCGCGATCAGGTCCTTCGAGCCCTCGACCGTCGGGAAGCCCGCGGGCAGGTAGCCGACCAGCGCGGCGCGGCCCTCCGCGCGGGTCGTCGCGAAGAGGTCGTCCAGCCCGCTCATTCGTTCACCAGTCCGAACCACTTGGCCGCCGTGTCCATGTCCTTGTCGCCGCGGCCGGAGAGGTTGACCACGATCAGCCCGTCCGGGCCCAGCTCGCGGCCCAGCTCCAGCGCGCCGGCCAGCGCGTGCGCCGACTCGATCGCCGGGATGATGCCCTCGGTGCGCGACAGCAGCTTGAACGCGTCCATCGCCTGGGCGTCGGTGATCGGGCGGTACTCGGCGCGGCCGGTGTCCTTGAGCCACGCGTGCTCGGGACCGACGCCCGGGTAGTCCAGCCCGGCCGAGATCGAGTGCGACTCGACCGTCTGGCCGTCCTCGTCCTGCAGCAGGTACGTCATCGCGCCGTGCAGGTTGCCCGGGGTGCCCTTGGTCAGCGTCGCGCCGTGGCGGTTGCCCTCGATGCCCTCGCCGCCCGGCTCCAGCCCGACCAGCCGCACCGACGGGTCGTCGTAGAAGCCCGAGAAGATGCCGATGGCGTTCGACCCGCCGCCGACGCAGGCCGCGACGACGTCCGGCAGGCGCCCGGCCTGCTCGAGGATCTGCTCGCGGGCCTCGGTGCCGATGACGTGGTGGAAGTTGCGCACCATGGTCGGGAACGGCGCCGGGCCGGCCGCCGTGCCGAAGAGGTAGTGCGTGGTGTCGGCGTTGGTGACCCAGTCGCGCAGCGCCTCGTTGATCGCGTCCTTCAGCGTCCGCGACCCGGTCTTGACCGGGATCACCTCGGCGCCGAGCAGCCGCATGCGGGCCACGTTCAGCGCCTGGCGCTCGGTGTCGACCTCGCCCATGTAGACGACGCAGTCGAGGTCGAGCAGCGCGCACGCGGTGGCCGTCGCGACGCCGTGCTGGCCCGCGCCGGTCTCGGCGATGACCCGCTTCTTGCCCATCCGCTTGGTGAGCAGCGCCTGGCCCAGCACGTTGTTGATCTTGTGCGAGCCGGTGTGGTTGAGGTCCTCGCGCTTGAGGAACACCCGCGCGCCGCCGGCGTGCTCGCCGAAGCGCTTGGCCTCGGTGAGCAGCGACGGGCGGCCCGCGTACTCGCGCAGCAGGCGGTTGAACTCGTTCAGGAACTCCGGGTCGTGGCGGGCCTTGTCGTACTCGGTGGCGACCTCGTCGACGACGCCGATCAGCGCCTCCGGCATGTACCGCCCGCCGTACGGGCCGTAGTAGCCGCGCTCGTCCGGGTCGTGCTTGTCGTGCTGCTCGGTCACCGCGACGGCCTCGGGCAGGCGGGGTGGGAACCGGCGGTGACCAGCTTGACCAGGGCGCCCTTCGGGTCGCCGGAGGCGACGAGCCCCTCGCCGACCAGCACCGCGTCGGCGCCGTGGCCGGCGTACGACATCAGGTCGCCCGGGCCGCGGACGCCGGACTCGGCGACCTTGTAGACGTCCATCGGCAGGCCGGGGGCCAGCCGCGAGAAGACGTCCCGGTCGACCTCGAGGGTGTGCAGGTTGCGCGCGTTGACGCCGATGACCTTGGCACCCGCCTCGAGGGCCCGGTCGGCCTCCTCGGCGTTGTGGATCTCCACCAGCGCTGTCATGCCGAGCGATTCGACGCGGTCGAGCAGCGCGACGAGCGCGTTCTGCTCCAGCGCGGCGACGATCAGCAGCACCATGTCGGCGCCGTGCAGGCGGGCCTCGTGCACCTGGTACGGGCTGACGACGAAGTCCTTGCGCAGGATGGGGATGTCCACCGCGGCGCGGACCGCGTCCAGGTCGGCCAGCGAGCCGCCGAAGCGGCGCTGCTCGGTGAGCACGCTGATCACGCGCGCCCCGCCGGCTTCGTAGTCCTTCGCCAGCGCGGCCGGGTCGGGGATCTCGGCCAGCTCGCCCTTCGAGGGGCTGCGCCGCTTGACTTCGGCGATCACGCCGATGCCGGACTCGCGCAGGGCGGCCATCACGTCGCGGGGCGCCGGGGCGGCGGCCGCGCGGATCTTCAGCTCGTCGAACGGCAGCGCGGATTCCCGCACGGCGAGATCTTCCCGCACGCCGGCGACGATGTCTTCGAGCACGCTCACCGGGCGCCCCCACCAGGGCGCGTGCTCACGGATTCACTCGCAAGGTCGCTCACAAAAACCTTCCCCTTCCCGCCGAAACGATGCTAACCCCCGCATCCGAGCCGCCCGGTTCCGGGTGTGCGCGTTACTCCGAATGCCTGCCCCGGACGTCCGTGGGGTCTTCCCCTTCGGACAGCGCCTCCCACAGCTCCGCGTCCGGGTCACGGACCTTTTTCCGGGTCGCCGGGGCCGCGTACTTCGCGCCGAGCCGGGTGGCCCGGGCCGCGCCCTTGACGGCTGCCAACCCGCCGGCGGCGACGAGAATTCCCCCGAGCACCGCGAGGCCGCGCCCGAGCAGCATCTGGGCGACCGGCAGGCCGTCGGCGTAGCCGGAGAACCGGACGCCGTCGACGCCGCTCCAGACCGCCGCCACGCCGGCCAGTGCCAGCACGACGCCCAGCACGCGCCGCGCCCAGCCCCCGGTGGCCACCAGCCCGGCCACGCCGGCCAGTGCCAGCAGCGCCAGCGGCACGAGCGCGGTGGCCCGCTGCTCGCCGGTCTCGCGGTACAGGACGATCCCGCGCACGCCGCCGTCGCGGAACTCGGCGAACCACGTCAGCCGTGACGCACCCCACAGCGCGGCCGCGCCGAGCAGCAGGGCGAGCACGATCATCCACAGTGGACGCTTCGCCGCCGGGGCGGCCGCGGCCACCGGGCCGGCTTCCGGCGTGTCAGACATGGGCGGAGTCCGCGGCCGGGTCGAAGGCGCCCGCCGCCACCATCGTCTGCGCGGCGGCGACCGCCGAGAGCACGGTCCGGGCCTTGTTCAGCGATTCGGTGTCCTCGTAGTCCGGCACCGAGTCGGCGACCACCCCGCCCCCGGCCTGGACGTGCGCGATGCCGTCCTTGACCAGCGCGGTGCGGATCGCGATCGCGGTGTCGGCGTCGCCGGCGAAGTCGAGGTAGCCGACGACCCCGCCGTAGAGCGCGCGGCGGACCGGCTCCAGCTCCTCGATCAGCTCCATCGCGCGGACCTTGGGCGCGCCGGAGAGCGTCCCGGCCGGGAAGCACGCCGTGACCGCGTCGAACGCCGTCTTGCCCTCGGCCAGCTCGCCGGTGACGGTGGACACGATGTGCATGACGTGGCTGTAGCGCTCGATCTGGAAGAAGTCGACGACGCGCACGGTGCCGGGCTTGCAGACCTTGCCCAGGTCGTTGCGGCCGAGGTCGACGAGCATCAGGTGCTCGGCGCGCTCCTTCTCGTCGGCCAGGAGGTCCTTGGCCAGCTGCGCGTCCTCCTCCGGGTCGGCGCCACGCCAGCGGGTGCCCGCGATCGGGTGCGTGGTCGCGCGGCCGTCCCGCACGGTGACCAGCGATTCGGGGCTGGAGCCGACGATGTCGAAGCCCTCCAGCCGCAGCAGGTACATGTACGGGCTCGGGTTGGACGTCCGCAGCACGCGGTAGATGTCGATCGCGTCGGCCGCGGTCGGGATCTCGAACCGTTGCGACGGCACGATCTGGAACGCTTCACCGGCCTTGATCGCCTCGACGGCCTTCTCGACGGCCGCGTGGAAGTCCTCCTTCGACCGCTTCCGGGTGAATTCCGGCGCGGGCCGGTCGAACGCGGCGACGGTGGCGGGCGCGGCCACCTGCAGCTGCTCGGTCATCGCGGAGAGGCGGGCCACGGCGTCGTCGTAGGCCGCGTCCACGCGCTCGGGCGAGTCGTCCCAGTTGACGGCGTTCGCGATCAGCGTGACCGTGCCCTCGTGGTGGTCGAACGCGGCCAGGTCGGTGGCCAGGAGCATGGTCAGCTCGGGCACGTCGAGGTCGCGCTCGGCCAGCTCCGGCAGCTTTTCCAGCCAGCGCACGGCGTCGTAGCCGATGTAGCCGACCATGCCGCCGGTCAGCGGGGGCAGGCCGGGCAGCGGCTCGGTGTGCAGGGCCTCGATGGTCTCGCGCAGCACCTGCAGCGGGTTGCCTTCGGAGGGCAGGCCGACCGGCGGG
The DNA here is from genome assembly GCF_053601335.1 of Amycolatopsis sp. NPDC004747. Lineage (NCBI taxonomy): Bacteria > Bacillati > Actinomycetota > Actinomycetes > Pseudonocardiales > Pseudonocardiaceae > Amycolatopsis > Amycolatopsis sp. NPDC004747. The sequence goes on from NZ_JBSGBQ010000011.1 coordinate 221,144, forward strand.
GTGCCGGTCCAGACCGCTTCGCCGTCGCGGACGGTGAGCGCCGCCGGGCTGCGGACGCCGATGAACGACCAGCGGGTCCAGGACGCGCCGTTTTCGGCCGACTCGAACAGGAACGTGCCGGGCCGGTCGGCGGCGAGCTTGCGGTACACCCCGATCGGCGTCTCGCCGTCGGCGAGGACCCGGCGCACGACCGGGATCACTCGGCGGCTCTCGGCGAGGGCGCGGAAGTCTTCGCGGGAGGGGCTGACCGTGCCGGGACCGGCCGAACCGGCGGATGCGCTGACCATGGCCCTCATTGTGCCGGTCCCCGGAGGACCGGCGACGCTGGGTGTCGAATTCAACGTTCATTGAATTCCAGTGGTCCGTGCGTCATGATGGAGCCGTGAGCACCACCGACCACCCCGAGACTACTGCCCGCCGCCGCGGCCGCAGGCCGGCCGGCCAGGACACCCGCACGACGCTGATCGAAGCCGCGCGGGCGGTGTTCGCCGAGACCGGCTACGACGGGGCGACCGTGCGCGCGATCGCCACCCGCGCCGGCGTCGACGCGGCGATGGTCAACCACTGGTTCGGCAGCAAGGAGGGCCTGTTCGCCCAGGCCGTCCTCGAGCTGCCGTTCGACCCGCTGGAGCTGCAGAAGGCGCTGCGCAACGGGCCCGACGACGAGCTGGGTGAACGGATCGTCCGCACCTTCATCACCCGCTGGGACAGCGCGGGCGGCGGCCAGTTCGTGGCGCTCATCCGCAGCATCACCGGCCACGAGCAGGCCGGGCACGTGCTGCGCGACTTCTTCCAGCGGTTCTTCAGCGCGCTGATCACCTCGGTCGGCTCCGACCGCATCCCGCTGCGGATGAACCTGTGCGCGACCCAGATGGTGGGCCTGGGCATGGTCCGGTACGTCGCGAAGTTCGAGCCGCTCACCACCGAGGAGGTCGAGGTCCTGGTGCGCGCGATCGCGCCGAACCTGCAGCGCTACCTCACCGGTGACATCGGCTGAGCCCGCGGTCCGGCGGCGTACACCGGGACGCAGTGCGGCCCGGCCCGGCCGGGCGCGGGTGGGAAGAGGACGACCATCTGCCGCCCCCAGCCCCCGATCCACGCGCGGCGGCGGACCACGGCGTCCGGGCGGTGCAGCGACGGCGCGCACCGCAGGTCGATGCCGCTGCCGTCGCGGTAGCGGGCCTCGATCTCCACCGCGCGCCGGACCTGCGGCACGGCGGTCACCGTCGCGATCCGCCACCCGGTCGCCGCGACCGCGCGGGCCCGGCGCCACCAGCCCAGCGCCACGGACGCCGCCAACGGCAGCACGATGAAGCCCGTCACCAGCAACACGACGCCGAAACCCACGAGGACCCCGTCGTCGTTCGCCTCTTCGGTGGTGCGGACGCGCGCCGGGCCGGCCGGGTCGTAGACGACCGTCACCGGGTCGCCTTCGTGGTACTCACGTCCGGAGTCGAGGGCGATCTCCGCCACCCGGGAACCGCCCGGTGCCTCGTACCGCACCTCGATCGTCGGGGTGCCGCGGGCCGGGTCGTGGACGGCGACCACCGAGCCGCCGGTGCGGGCGCCGGTGACCAGGAGGTTCGCCGCTGCCCGCTCGGCCGCCATCACGGCGGCGAGGCCGGCCGCGAACACCACGGCCCAGGCGGCGGCGATCCCGGCGGCGCGGAGGGCGGTCCGGCGCAGGCGCGCGGTCTGCGCGGCGAGGTCGACCCGGCCCTCGCCGTGGGAGCCCTCGCGCGTGGGCAGCCAAGCGCCGAAGTCCGGCACCTCGGCGAGCCGCCGCCGGTCGGGGGCGTGCAGGCGGTGCACGCCGAACGCGGCGAGGGCCAGGGATCCGGTCAGGATCACGGCCTCACCGAGGAGTTCGCCGTCCGCGAAGCCGTAGCCCGGGGTCAGCAGCGAGTACGCCGTGCCCGCGCCGAAGAACAGGAAGGTGAGCATCGCGGCCACGATCAGCACGAGCCGGCCCCGCCGCAGCTCCATCAGCCCAGTTTAGCCAGTTCAGCGGCGGCTTCCGCCCACCGAGCGGGGCGCGACGGGTGACCGGCGGCGGCAAAACGGCGAGCAAGGGAATCCGGTCCCCTGGTTCGAACCGCCGCGACAAGGACGAAAACCCGAAAGCGCCCACCTCGGCTCCGGACGAGGCCTCGCAGGGGATCCACCGGCCGAGCTCAACCGCGAAGCACGCCCGTCACCCGAATGCCGGAATGAATGGCGATTCCGCGCATTTCGTGGACACCATTCGCACATCCGGGGAATCGACGCGATTCGTATTATCGGCTCATGAAGCCAACGTCTTCGGGACCCGCCGCGAGAACTCTCGCCGCTTCGCTGCGCGAAGAACGCGAAGGACGCAAAGTCGGTCTGCGCGTTCTCGCCGACGAGCTGGGGATTCTTCCCCAGCTGTTGTCGGCGTGGGAGAAGGGGATTCGCCTGCCGAGCGTCGAGGACGTGTCGGCGATCCTGGCGCTGCTCGGCATCCACGGGGAGAAGCGCGACCGGATCCGCACCCTGGCCCGGCACGCCCGCGAACCCAATTGGCTGGCCTCGACCAACGCCGACATCTCCCACGCCCTCACGGCATTGCTGGCCTTCGAGAGCACGGCCACCAAGATCACCGCCTGGTCGCCGCTGCTCGTGCCCGGACTGCTGCAGACACCGGACTACATCCGGTCGATCATGGAGGCATCTTCGGTCAACATCGAGGAAGCCGACAAGCGCCTGCGCATCCGGCTCAAGCGGCAGGCGGTGCTCACTCGGCAGGACCCGGTCGCGCTCCGCGCTCTGATCGGCGAGTGGGCGATCCGGGAAACCGTCGGCACCCCGGAGATCATGTCCGACCAGATCGATCACCTGATCGAAGTATCGCGGCGCACGAACGTTTCCGTGCGCGTGGTCCCCGCCGGAATCGGCTACCACATCGGTCTGCTGGGACCGTTCGAGATCTACGAGTTCCCCGGCACGCCACCCATCACCTTCGTCGAACATGTCCATTCGAGCGCTTTCCTGCACGAAAAAACGCAAACCCTCGCCCACCAGCGGGTGGTTAAGATGCTTGGCGAGCAGGCGTTGAGCGAGGCGGCCTCCCGAGAGCTCCTCGAGGAGGCGGCACACTAGCGGAGGCGACCACATGGCCGTTTGGCGGAAGTCCTCGTACAGCGGGGAAAACTACAGCTGCGTCGAGGTGGCGCTGGGACCGGTCGTGGGCGTGCGGGACACCAAGGCCCGCCAAGCCGGTCAGCTGACCGTCTCCGCGCGGGCCTGGCGTTCCGCGCTCGACCGCCTGGCTCAGGATCCCGGCAGCCACCGGTAGGTGGCGGCCCGCGCCCGGAACAGCACCGCCTTCTCCCGCCAGGGTGGCTTGGGCGGGACGAACACCGTCAGCGCGGCGGGCCCGTTCCCGGCGATGAGCGCGGGCAGGTCCGGCACGTCCGACAGCGCCCGCACCGCGGCGTTGGTCTCCAACGGCCGGAGGTCGATGCGGCTGCCGTCCGGGAACCGCACGGCGATGGCGCCCGACGTCCGCTCCGCCGAGGTCACTCCGGCCAGGGTGACCGTCGCGGTGCGCCAGCCCGTCCGGCGGGCGGCGATCGCCTGCCGGTGGACCGCGAAAGCCCAGCAGCCGGAGACCCCGGTGAACACCGCGGCCCCCGCCGCCGGCACCGGGCGGCCGGCGAACCCGAAGGCCGCGGCGATCAGCACGCCCGCCACCGTGGTGAACACCCAGCGCGCGAACCTCGTGTGCAGCACGGCCGTTCCCCTGGCCGCCCACTCCGGTTCGCCGCGTTCCGGCGGTGGCAGCCAGTCGCCGGCCATCGCGTGGCCTACCGCGCGAGCAGCAGCGCGATCAGCGCCAGCGCGCCCGGCACCACCTGCACGAACAGGATCCGCTTGCTGGCCGTCGCGGCGCCGTAGAGACCCGCGATGATCACGCAGACGATGCCGTACAGCTTGAGCTGGAACCCGGTCGGGTCGCTCGCGACGAGGCCCCACACCAGTGCGAGAGCCAGGAAGCCGTTGTAGAGCCCCTGGTTCGCCGCGAGCGTCTTGGTCTGCTCCGCGAACTCCTTCGTCGTGCCGAAGCCGGCGCGGGCGCGGGGCGTCGTCCAGAGGAACATCTCGAGGACGACGATGTAGAGGTGGATCAGGGCGACGAGCCCGACCAGGATGTCGGCGACGATGGTCACGCGTGCTCTTTCTCATCCGCCAGGAGGAGACGTTCCTCGGTGTCGAAACAGGTGTGCGTGCCGGTGTGACAGGCCGGGCCGGTCTGGTCGACGCGCAGCAGGACAGTATCGCCGTCACAGTCGATGCGCACTTCGCGAACGTGCTGGTAGTGCCCGGATGTCTCGCCCTTGACCCACAGCTTCCGCCGGCTGCGCGACCAGTACGTCCCGCGGCGGGTGGCCAGTGTCGCCGCGAGGGCGTCGTCGTTCATCCAGGCCATCATCAGCACGTCCGAGGTGGCGTGCTCGACGACGACCGCGGCGATCAGGCCGTCGGCGTTGCGCTTGAGGCGCGCCGAGACGGCCGCGTCCAGGGTCATGCGGTGGCTCCCAGGAGGTGCCGCTTGAGCGGCATCGAGTTCAGCAGGACGAACGCGTAGCCGTAGCCCGCGAAGGACAGACCGGAGAACAGCTTGTTGAACCACAGCTCGGCGCCGAGCAGCAGGAACGCGTGCAGCAGCGCGAACACCACGGTGACGACCAGGCCGCCGATCCGGGCGCTGCCCAGCTTCAGCACGAGCCCGGTGGTCACCACCGCGCCGAGGACCAGCGCGAGCGCCGGCATCCGGTAGATGGCCAGGCCCGCCCCGGCGCTCAGCACCGGGATCAGGTCGAGCAGCGCCCACGCCACCGGCAGCCCGACCAGCAGGCCGGCGACGACTTTCACCTCGACGGGTGCCTGCCAGGACTTCACCGGACCTCGACCCCGCCTTCGCGCAGGGCGCCCTTGACGTCCCCGATCTTCAGCTGTCCGAAGTGGAACACGCTGGCGGCGAGCACGGCGTCGGCGCCGGTCCGCACCGCGGGCAGGAAGTGCTCGACCGCGCCCGCTCCCCCGCTGGCGATCACCGGGACGCGCACGGCCTTGCGCACGAGTTCGATGAGCTCGAGGTCGAAGCCGTTCTTGGTGCCGTCGGCGTCCATCGAGTTCAGCAGGATCTCCCCGACGCCGAGCTCCTCGCCGCGGGCGGCCCACTCGACGGCGTCGATCCCGGTCCCGCGGCGGCCGCCGTGGGTGGTGACCTCGAAGCCGGAGGCGGTCGGCTCGCCGCCCTCGGGCACGCGCCGGGCGTCGACGGACAGCACGATGCACTGGGCGCCGAACCGTCTCGACGCCTCGCTGAGGAACTCGGGCCGCGCGATGGCGGCGGTGTTGATGCTGACCTTGTCGGCGCCGGTCCGCAGCAGCCGGTTGACGTCGTCGTTGCTGCGCACCCCGCCCCCGACGGTGAGCGGGATGAAGACCTGCTCGGCGGTCCGGCGGACGACGTCGTAGGTGGTCTCGCGGTCACCGGAGGAAGCCGTGACGTCGAGGAAGGTGAGCTCGTCGGCGCCCTCGGCGTCGTAGCGCCGGGCCAGCTCGACGGGGTCACCGGCGTCGCGGAGGCCGGCGAAGTTGACACCCTTCACGACCCGGCCCGCGTCGACGTCGAGACAGGGGATCACCCGCACCGCGACAGACATGGCCACCAGCGTAGTCAAGGGGCTCCGGACCTCCGCGGATGGCACGGCCCGGGCATCCGCCGGGCACGCTCCGGCCACCCGATCCGCCTGGTTTCCGCGCGTGCGCAGACTCCTCCCGGTGGCCGTGGCCGCCGTCTCCCTGCAGCGGCAGGCGGCCTGCCGACCACAGTCCCGCTTCGGCTGCTCCCCGCGATCGGGTGCCCGTCCTGCACCCGCGCGACCCCGAGCGCGGCGTCATCGGCACCCTCAAGTCGACGTCGTCGGGGACCCGGCCGCGGCGCCCGTGTTCTCCGCGTCGGAGTGCGAAGTGGACCAGCAGCGGACCGCCTACGGGCCGGCCGCGGGCCGGGACCCGCGCACCGGCGTCCGATGGGCCGCGATGACCCGGCGGCACGAGACGCGCGTGGCGCTGCTGCGGCTGGTGGGCCGGTCGGACGGCACGGTTGCTTTTCGGGGGTTCTGGGTGGCGGAGCCCCCGCCCTGGGGCGAAGCCCCGGATGGCGCGGTCGGCACCGCGCCGATCGCTGCCGTGAACCTGCCCTCGCGGTTCCGCCTGCCGGGCGGGACCGCGTGGTCGCCGTGTGAGGTGCCCGGCGAGGGGCCCCAGCTGGAGGGCTTGGTGCTCGACGACCGTGTGCTCCACACCGCCCAGGAGGACGTCGGGATCTGGCGAATCCCGCTGTCGCCTTCCGGCTTCGGGCGGCCCGAGCTGATCGACCGGGTGCGCCCCTTCGTCGTCCCCGCTCGCTGGGACGCGGCCAGGGAGGAGTGCGTCCCGGACGGCCCCGGCTACGGCGGCCGCCGGCTGACGGCCGACGTGGAGGGCCTGTCGGTGGCGAACGGCACCCTGTCCGCCTCCAGCCGGGGCGACTCGCGGTTCGTCGTGTACGGCAAGCACGTCCGCGACCTGCGGATCGTCACGGGCCGGAGCACGGTGGAGCACTCCGACGGCTCGTCGATCAGCACGGCCTCCCTCGGCCACCGCTTCCCGCACGGCGTGTTGGTGGTCCACGATGGCGAGCGCCACCCCGCGGCGGGCGACCCGCTGACCACGGGGTTCGCCGTTGTCCGGCTGGAGGACGTCCTCGGCCGGTAACCGGACCGAACCTCCGTTTCACCGCGGGGCTTTCCCGTGCAAATCAGGGGCAAGTCCGGTACCGTGACAAGATGGATCCTCCTACGCTAAATAACCTATGCGCCCACAACTGAATATCGAGAACACATTTCAGATTATCTAATTTACTTAGCTTTTATATATTTTACTAAACTTAAATCGAAATGAGTGATCTCATGGCGACGTCCGACGATGATTCAAGACGTTCAAAACTTCCCAAAGTCGCCGCCGTCGGCGGCGGAACCGCATTAGTTGGCTGCCTGGCCGCCGCGGCCGCACAGCCAATAGTTGCAGCAATCGGACTCACGGTTGCTCTCGCACTTGTTAGCTACGCAATCATCCTGGCCGCACAAGAAGTTTACCCACGAATCAAAACGGGGAACTGGGAAATAAACTTCGAACGGCTTCCGAAGGAGAACGATACGGAGCCCGGCGACGGAGACAGGAAATAGCGGTGCCGGCAAGCAGCGACAGTGAGCCCGACAGCACTCTGCCAACTCGGGCAGCCACTGCCGACGACCATGTCATGGCCGGCAGTACCGGCCGTGACATGGATCGACAGCTCAAACTCCCGTCCACAGGACGGGCACCCTCCCCGGAATGGCTCCGGTCAAGGTTGAGCGACGACAACTGGCCACATTATTTCCTACAGGCAGTCGCCAGTGCAAAAGATCCCTCATATCACCTCGTCGCCCGACAGTGGCTGGACAGCCACGACTTCGACTCACCCGACTGGGCCGATGTATTCGAAGCAATGGTCGATATTTCGTGCACCGACGACGACTCCCGACTGGGTCAGGACTGGCTTTCCCGGAAACCGGACAACAGTCCTCATTGGCAGCAAGTTTTCAAGGCATTGCTACAAGAAGCGGCAGATTGCCCAGCAAACTTCGACCTCGGAATCACCTGGCTAAGGAAACGAAGAGTTCGCCACCCCCTATGGCTCTGGACCGTCACCAAGTTACATGAAGCGCGCCCGGAAGACCCACGACTCAAATCGATTGTCCGAGAAATAGTAGGCGACCACGATTTACATCCAATGGACGAACCATTGACAATTGCCTCGTTGCTCAAGGTTGCCCCGGAAAGTAGCCTCGCGCACTCAACGGCGCTTGAATGGCTGGATAAAAACGATGACAACCCGGCCGCGTCGTTTGTGATCGAAGCGCTGCTTTCGACTAGCATCGGCGCTTCGCGCAACCTCCGATCCGCCCAATCCTGGCTACTGCGGCACATCAGTTCCGCACAGTCAAGTTTCGTCCTTCGACCACTAATCCTCAACGCAGAAGCAGAAGAAGCAGACGTGGCCGAAGTGTTGTACGCTTGGCTAGAGGCCCACAACACCGATCCCGGTTTACCCTACATTCTCCAAGCTGTTGTCCATCGCCGATTCACGAGCGACTCGATCGACAGGATCATATCTCGCTGGCTGGAAGAATCTTTCGCCAAAGAGCCAGAGTGGTTCCACCTGATTGTCGAATGCCTCAAGTCCGGGCGCTTGAAGCATCAGACAATCAGCTTGGCACGCACCTGGCTGTTCCAAGCCTCCGGCGAAGAGGCCAACTACAGTTCGATCCTGCGCGCACTCCTTCGAGCAGCGCCGAACGATATCGATCTTTTTTACCAGGGCATGCAGTGGCTACAAAGCCACAGCTGGCACTCACCTCAGTGGGCACCCAACCTAGAAGCATTGTTGCACTCACGCCGTCCGGCCAAGATCAGTTTGATCGAGGAGGCTCACGGATGGTTGGACCATTTCTCCGCCAAAGAACCTGCCTGGAATCGAATACTCCAAGCTGTTCTTAAAACCACCGACGCCCCAACATGGGCACTCGACTACGCCCACGAATGGCTCAGCACAACACCACACACCACACCAGCCTGGAACTACGTACTCCAAGCGACCCTCAAAACCACCGACGCCCCAACATGGGCACTCGACTACGCCCACGAATGGCTCAGCACAACACCACACACCACACCAGCCTGGAACTACGTACTCCAAA